>JAUXWC010000299.1 GCA_030685025.1 Rhodoferax sp. | reverse complement strand
GCATTGGTCGAAGTCCGCAACCCGATCGACATCAACCCCGGCGCCGACGATGAGGCGCACCTGCAGATCGCCCAGGCCTTCATTGAGGACCCGAACATCGACGCGGTAGTGATCGGACTCGATCCGACGGCGCCATCGGTGCGGGCACTCGAACACAGCCTGTTGCGCCCTGGCTTTGACTTGAGCGACCCCCAGAGCACGGTGCACCTGATGCCACCACTGGTGCGGGGCAGCCCCAAGCCGATCATTGGTGTCATCGACGGCGGCAGCCTGTATGACGCCATGGCAGCCAAACTGATGGACCAGGGCGTGTGCGTGTTTCGCAATTGCGCACGCGCCACGCAGGCCCTGGTGCGCTACACCGAGGCACGCCTGAACGCCGAGCGCATCAGGGGCGAATCAAACTGAGCGTGGCGCGATCCAGACGCCATGACAAGCTCTTTTACCGTACGCGGCGGCGGCCTGGAGTGATGAAGGCTAGGCCGTCATCTCGGCTTCGATCGCCTTGACCTGCTGTCGCATCGCCGCCACCGAGCGCGCACGCACGTGGCCAAAACCGCGCACCCGGTCCGGCAAAGCGGCCAGGCGCACGGCGCGCTCATGATTGGACACGGTCAGCGTGTGCAACCGGTCGGCAATCAGAGCGCGGTACTCGCTGGCCAAGGCCCGCTCCTGCCGACGTGCGCTCGACCAGGCGAAGGGGTCCAGCGGCGTGCCGCGCAGGCCGCGCAGACTGGCCAGCAGCTTGAGCCAGGCGCGCGCCGACGGCCCAAAGCGACGCTTCTTCTGGGGCCGACCATCCGCGCGCGCCCGGACCAGGTACTCCGGCGCAAAGTGGTAGTGCACGCTGTAGTCGCCCTCGAAGCTCTCGCGCAGCGAGCGCTCCAGGTTGCCATTGGTGTACAGCCGGGCCACTTCATACTCATCCTTGCAGGCCAGCAGCTTGGCATAGTTCAGCGCGACCTGGCGCGTCAGTTCCAGCGGCGCGCCAGGCCCCAACACCGCAGCCTCGACCGAACGCACCTGGTCGACAAAATCCTGGTAACGCAGCGCCAGCGCGGCGTTCTGGTAATCGGCCAGGCGCTGGCGCGCCGCCTGCACGATGGCGTCGAGCCGGGCGGCGTCGCTGACGCCCGCGGCCTCCTCGCCCACACCCAGCAGGCCGTCGAGCGCGCCCGGGTCCGCCGCGGCCAGCCGGCCGCAGGCAAAGGCCAGCTTGTTGGCCAGCACCGCCACGCCATTGAGCTCGAGCGCGCGCTCGATCGCGCTGCGCCCGACCGGCACCAGCCCATGCTGCCAGGCAAAACCCAGCAGCAGCACGTTGGCCGCCAGCGTGTCGCCAAGCAGGCGCTCGGACAAAGCCTGTGCGTCGCAGGCGGCCACCGAGTCGCTGCCAATGGCGTGCCGAATCTTGCCCAGCAGACCGTCCGAGTGCAAGTCGGCATCCGGGTCCTGCATAAAGGCGGCGGTCGGAATCTGGTTCAGGTTGGCCGCCACGCGGGTGCGGCCACGCGTGGCGCATTGCAGCGCGTCGGGCGAGGCGCCCACCACCAGGTCGCCCACGATCATGGCGTCGGCCTGCTGGGTGTCGATGCGTGCCTGGTTGAGCAGATCGGCACTGAGCGCCAGCCGCACAAAGGCAATTACCGAGCCGCCTTTTTGCGCGAAACCCATGAAGTCCAGCACCGAGGCACTCTTGCCTTCGAGGTGCGCCGCCGTCGCCACCAGCGCGCCGACCGTGATGATGCCGGTGCCGCCCACGCCGGTGATGACCAGATCGTAGGGCGCCTCCCAACGCCAGGTGGGCGGCTCTGGAAGCCGCTCGATGGCGCTGGCCAGTGCTTCGTTGGCCACCCCGACACCGACCTGTCTGCGCAGCTCGGCCCCCTCGACCGTGAACAGCGCCGGGCAAGTGGCCTGCAGGCAGGCGTAGTCCTGGTTGCACACGGTCTGGTCGATGTGGCGCTTGCGCCCCAGCTCGGTCTGCAAGGGCCGGATCGCCACGCAATTGGACACTGCCGTGCAGTCGCCGCAGTTCTCGCACAGCTCTGGATGAATGAACACGCGGGTGCTGCGCGCCGTGGCCAGCCCGCGTTTGATGCGCCGGCGCTGCTCGGTGGCGCAGACCTGGTCAAAGATCAGCGCCGTCACGCCGGGCGTTTCCCGTAGCGCGCGCTGCACTGCATCGATCTCGGTGCGGGCATGAAAGGTGGTGGTGGCCGGGAAGCTGGCACGCTGCGCCAACCAGCGTTGCGCCCCCTCGGTCAGCACGGCAATGCGGGTAACGCCTTCGGCTTCGAGCTGGCGCGCAATTTCCGGCACCGACAGGCGCCGGTCGACCGGCTGGCCACCGGTCATGGCCACCGCGTCGTTGTACAAGACCTTGTAAGTGATGTTGGCCTTGGCCGCCACCGCCTGGCGAATCGCCAGGTAACCCGAGTGCGAGTAGGTGCCGTCGCCCATGTTCTGAAAGCGGTGCGGCGCGGCGGTGAAGAAGGACTGCGCCACCCAGTCAATGCCCTCGCTGCCCATGGGCACTTGCGGGAACGTGGTGGCCCGGTCCATCCAGCCCGCCATGCCGTGACAGCCGATGCCGCCGCTGGCGATCGAACCGTCCGGCACACGGGTCGACAGGTTGTGCGGACAGCCGGCGCAAAAATAGGGAATGCGCCGCACGCCATCGGCATCGTTAACCAGCACCGCCGTGGCCACGAACGTCGGCACCCGGTCACGCCGGTCCAGTTCCGGAACATGTCCGGCCAGCCACTGGGCCAGCACCGGCATCACGCGCGAGGGCCGAAGTTCGCCCAGTGCCGACAACATCGGCTGGTCAGCGCGGTCGCGCTTGCCCAGGATGCGCGGCCGCGCCGAGGCGGGACGGTTGTAGAGCAAGGCGCGCAACTGGTTCTCGACCACCGGCGCCTTCTCTTCGACCACCAGCACCTCGTCGAGTCCGTCCACGAAGTCCAACATGCCCTGCGGCTCCAGCGGAAACACCAGTCCCACCTTGTAGATGCGCACGCCGGCATCGGCCAATGCACCCTGCGACAGGTCCAGGCGGCGCAGCGCTTCGAGCAGGTCAAGGTGGGCCTTGCCGCAGGTCACGATGCCCAGTTTGGCCTGGGGCGAGGCGACCACCAGACGATCAATCGGGTTGGCCCGCGCGAAGGCCCGCACCGCGTCGAGCTTGGCGCTCAGGCGTGCTTCAATGCCCAGGCCCGGCAGGTCGTGCAGCCGGTAGTGCAGGCCGCCGGCCGGCGCCGTGAAGTCCACCGCCGCGTCCCAGGTGGTGTGCAGGCGATCCAGGTCCACCGTCGCGGTGCCTTCAACCGTTTCGGACAAGGCAATCAAACCCGACCAAGCACCCGAGAACCTGGACAAGGCCCAGCCGTACAGGCCGTATTCAATCAGCTCGGCCACGTTGGCGGGATGCAGCACCGGCATGCTCCAGGCCTGCATCGCCAGGTCGCTCTGAAAGGGCATGCCCGATGACACACAACCGTGATCGTCACCCGCCACCACCAGCACCCCGCCACGCGGCGAGGCACCGTAGGCGTTGCCGTGGCGCAGCGTGTCGCCGGCCCGGTCCACGCCAGGCCCCTTGCCGTACCACATCGAGAAAACACCCTCGACCTGGCGTTGCGGATCGCTGGCCACGCGTTGCGTTCCCAAGGCGGCGGCCGCGCCCAACTCCTCGTTGATGGCGGGCATGAAGCGCACCTGGTGTTCGTCGAGCAGGCCCTGCGCCTTCCACAGCGCCTGATCGACTCCCCCCAAGGGTGAGCCGCGGTAGCCCGACACAAAACCGGCCGTGTTCCAGCCCCGCGCCCGGTCCAGGCGCGCCTGCATCAGCGTCAGGCGCACCAGGGCCTGCGTACCCGAAATCAGGATCGGCCCGCTCTGGGCGGTCAGGTTGTCGTCCAGGCGGTAGTCCAGCAAGCGCCCGGTGCGCTCCTGGCTGGCTGGCGTCGGTGCTATCGGTGCTGATCGTTCCAACTTGTGATCGGATAGGGTCATGCGGTTTACCTCGTCTACGGTTTGGATGCCTTGGGTAAGGCAAGGGTTCCCATCAACACGGCGGTAACCGTGCTCAGGATGAATGCGATCAGGGCCAGCGCATTGAGCGCGCCACCCAATCGGGTCAGCGCGAAGTTGCCAACGGCGTCACCCGCCAGCCGCACCAGCAAGGAGCCATGCAGCAGCGCCAGCGGGCCGTAAAACCAGGCGTGATAGGGCACCGGCACGCGCAGCACCGCCGGAAAGATGATCGGCGCATGGCCAAACACCATGGCAAACACAAAGCCCAACATGATGGCGTGCAGGGCCGCGTCATAAGCGGCGCTGCCGGGATGCAGGCCGCCGGCCCACAGCAGCACCGATGCGCCTACCGCCAGCCAGAAGTAGCCCGACAGCAGGCACACCGCCACAAAACGCGTCAGCCCCTTGGCACGCACGGTGCGCCGCGCAATGTCCTGCTTGACCAACCAGATCGCCAGCGCCAGCAGCGCGGCGGCAAAGACCGAGACACCCCACGCCGTGCGCGCCATCAGCAGGCTCAGCACGATCACCGCCAGCAGTGCAGCAAAGACGCGCGTGGCCACCGGTGACGGGGGCATGAAGCGCGACAGCTCCAGGCGCTCGCCGGCAATCGTTAGCACCAGGAACGCCATCCACCACGGCACGACGGTGTGCACCGCCCAGCCGCTGGCCCACAGCACGGAGCCGACCACCCAGGCCAGCGCGCCCAGCACCAGGGTGAAGGTGAACAAGGCCCGTTGTCGCCGCAACACGTCCAGCGAGGCACCCAGCAGCACCAGGCCACCCAGCACATACAAACCGGCGCCCCATTGCAGCGCGCCGCCGAGCGCCAGCACGGTACCCAGGCCGGCTGCCAGGGGGCCCAGGTAAGCCCACAGCCGCGACAGGGCCACGGCGCGCTCCAGCGAGATCACGACCCCGAAGAAGCCACACACCATCAAGGGACCATGCAAACCGGCCGCCGATGCCGCCAGTTCGGGCATCGGCCACGCCAGCCTGACCAGCCCCGCCCCGGCGCCGACGAACAAGGCCACAAAACCCAGCATCAACAAGGGCACGCGCTGGACCGGGCGCAATCCCGATGGAGGGGTGCTGGGGGTTGTTGCCACGCCAAACCTCAATCTGGTCCGGGTTGCGTCACGCGCCGGGCCAGCCGAAGAAGTCTTTGGCGACACCGCTCATCATGGAGGGTGTCCAGAACGGCTCCCACACCAGCTTGATGTTGACCTGCGTGCCGGGTGGCGAGATCGCGGCGATCGCCGCCCTGGATTGCTCGACCAGCGAGTCCGCCACCGGGCAGGCGGGTGTTGTCATGGTCATGTCCACATCGACGGCGCCATCGGTGACGGCGATGCTGTAGACCAGGCCCAGGGCGACGATGCTCATGCCGGCTTCTGGATCGTCCACGGTGCAGAGCGCATCACGCACCGCACTTTCGTCGGGCATGTTCATACCGGGATGGCGCGGGTGAAGGCCAGCCGTTGAGAGGGCACAAAACCGGCGTCCAACAGAAAGCCCAACAGCGCCTGGTCGCGCGGCGCGGTGATGGTCTGGACGCGCTCCACCCGCAAGGCGCCCAGGTTGGCAAACAGTTGCGACAGCATGGCGCGTCCGACACCCCGGTTGGCATACTCGGGGTCGACACCAATGGTGTCGATCACGGCGGCCGGCTCGGTGCGTCCGAAGTCGCCAATGTCGGCCCGCGCCATCAGGTAGCCGACGATGACGCCATCGAGCCGAGCGGTGATGGAGACCCGGATCGCCGAATCGTTCATGGCCTCGGCCAGCTTGGCGCTCATGTACTCGCCGCGGTCACGGCCGGTAATGGCGCGATCGATGCGGGTGATTTCCTGCAGGTCCTGCGGCTTCATGGACTGCACGTCGGCACAGTCGCGCGCCAGCTTCTCAAAGTCGTTGTCACCGGGCGCACCATAGTCGATCTCGCGGCCCGGCCCACGGCCTTCGGGCGCACCCACCGCATCGTCGCGGCCGCTCCGATAGGCCCCACCCTCCACTGCGCAGTCCAGCCAGCGGTCGGCGGCCAGCGTGAAGCCCATGGCGTCAAACCAGCGCAGCATGTCGTGTTGATTCCATAGCGCGGAGGTGTGCAATTCGGTCGCACCGTGTTTGCGTGCGTGACCGGTCAGCGCTTGCAGCAAACCCTCGCCAACGCCGATACGGCGCGCATTGGCGTGCACGCCGACCATCTCCAGCCGCACACCAGGCTGGGGGCGGCCAAACTCGCCCACCATCAGCCGTGCCAACACATAGCCTACCAGTCGCCCACCATCGGTGGCGGCGAATTGCGCATGCAGTTTGGGTTCGCGCAGGGCCGCGGCCAAACGACGTTCGATGTAGGCGCGCCGCGAATGGCCTTCGATGCCGGCATCAATCGCGACTACGGCGTCCAGGTCGTCGGTGGCAAGCGCGCGGATCGCGACAGCGCGCGAGGCAATGGTTTCCATGAACTATCTCCTAGTAGTGATGCGGCGTCAGCCCGCCGCGTAGTCGAACGCCAGTCGGCGGTCGGTCTCGTCGTCCAGCAAATCGTCCAGCAATGGCAGTAGCGCCATTTCTTCTTTTTGAATGTGTGCCACCTGGCGCTCCACCAGTTCGAGCGCGCCGCGTTTGAGCGCGTCCCAGCCGGCCCCGTCCAGCGTGCCCGCGGCCGCCGCGCGGGTCAGCGGCAGCAGTTCCTCGGCCACTTCACGAATGGCCTCGTGCTCCTCGGTCAGCAGCATGGCGATTTCGCCGTCACCGGCCTCGGCCATGCGGGGGAACAGCTCGCCCTCTTCAAAACCGAAATGCCGGTTGATGTCCTGCTCCAGGCTGCGCGCCAGCGCCACTACCAGCTTGACCAGTTCGGGCGCACGCGGTCCGTCGCCGCGCGGCGCGCGTGCCAGCGCTTGCTCGGCACGGCCCAACAGATCAAGATTGGCACGGTGCTCCTCGTGCAGGGTGTGGCTGGTTTGTCGGTTGAAATTCATGGTGTCCGAATAATAACGGTATCACGATACCAAATTAGTTGATCTGCCGCAACTACCGGGCGGCCGGGCTGGCCAATGCGGCACTTTTCGGGACGGTCCGCGCCATGCGCCGCCACGCGGTGACAAAGAAGATGCCGAAAGCGAGCGCGCCCACCACGCCCACCAGGGCGCTGACACGCACCAGCCAGACGCTGCCCTGCACCACCGCCACCAGCAGGCCCAGCATAGCCGCGAGGTGACAATAGAAGTGGATGTCCAGCGGACCCTGCGCGGTCAGGCTCGACGGAGTCGGCGCGCGCCGGCTCCCGCCCGCAGCATGCATCGATGCCAGGAACGGCACGATGCGCGACAACATCCCCAGCAGCAAAGTCAGCAATCCGCCCACCAGCAACACACCGAACAACCCGGCTCCAAGCACCGGCAGCGCA
>JAUXWC010000292.1 GCA_030685025.1 Rhodoferax sp. | reverse complement strand
CGCGCGGGTGGACTACATGCTGGCGCAACTCGACGACTACATCGACAAGCGGGATATGTCGGACGGCAAAATAATCAGCCTGGACATGATCGGTTTCAGCCGTGGCGCGGCCTTGGCGCGTGACTTTGCCAACCGGGTGGCCACGCGCCTGCGCGACAAGACCTGGGGCGACAAGACCGCTTGCGTGGAAATCCGCTTCATGGGCTTGTGGGATACGGTGGCCCAGTTCGGGGTCAACGGGGCCGGTAATGGCGCCTGGCAGTTGGCGATTCCACCTGAGGCCAAGAGCGTGTTTCAGGCCGTCGCCATGAACGAGAATCGCTATCTGTTTCCCGGTGAATCGATTGGCCGGGGCACGCAGCGCGGGTTTGTGGGCAGCCATGCCGATATCGGCGGCAGTTATGGCACGGGGGACTTGTCGGATGTGGCGCTGAACTGGATCGCCGAGCAGGCCAAGAGCAGCGGGGTGACGATGTTGAATTGGGGGCAAGGTGATACAAACATGGAATGGGGTGTTGTCACCAACCCGGTAGTCCACGACGCCAGCAATGGCACCGAGAACAGCGCTTTTTGCTTGCGAGACAACAACGAAGTCTGGGCCGACCGCTGTAGCTCGCGCCGAACCGCGACCCCGGGCGGGTTGACGGCCGCGCAGATTGCGGACTTGCGCTTCATCGTCAACCGGGCCACCCCTGGCCTGGATGCCGACGGTTCCACCCCCATCACCGGCGATGTTGACATGAAGGAGTACGCTAAGTGGCTCAAAGCAAACTATGGTTTGAATATTGCGGTCGGACCGTAACGGCGGCCTTCGTGGCCCTGATGGCCATGAGCTTGACGGCTTGTGTGCACGCGGGTGATCAGCGGCCAGTGGGGATGACTCTGCTGTTCTTGAACGTCGGGACCGACGGCATTGGCGTCAAGCGTTTTGACCCCGATGGTGTGCGCGGGCCGGTGCCGGGGGCCGTGGGGGCGGGTGGCGGAGGCAAGCAGATGAGTTTCATGCCCGGCGACAGCCAGCGGGGGGTGCCGCAGTTTGTGGAGGTGGAGTGGAGCATATGGCCAGCCTCCTTGAATGACGAAATGAATCAGACTCTCTACAGCAGAGCGGACAAGTACAGTCCCGGTTGGCGTCGGGACTACGAAGCATTCCTCGCACGCGTGGTTCGCCACACCCGCCGCATCGACCTGACCCCCATCATCACGCCAGCCTTGATCGAGCAGGTGCGCGCCGACCGAGCGAACACCCAACTCAAGCTGACCATTCGCTTCAACAACGATCAAGTTTCAATCGAGGCGCGTGCCGAGAAGTGGCGCAAATGAAGCGCAGTAAGCCGACCGGTGCAGCTCGCGTCGAACCGCCACCCCGGGCGGCCTGACGGCCACGCAGATTGCAGACTTGCGCTTCATCATCAACCGGGCCACGCCCGGCCTGGACGCAGACGGAAGCACCCCCATCACCGGCGATGTTGACATGAAGGAGTACGCCAAATGGCTCAAAGCAAACTATGGTTTGGATATTGCGGTCGGACCGTAACGGCGGCACTCGTGGCCCTGCTTGCCCTGATGACCATGAGCTTGACGGCTTGTGTGCACGCGGGTGATCAGCGGCCGGTGGGGCTGACCCTGCTGTTCCTGAATGTCGGCACCGATGGTATTGGCGTCAAGCGCTTTGACCCGGACGGCCTGCGCGGGCCGGTGCCGGGGGCCGTGGGGGCCGGTGGCGGAGGCGCGCAGATGAGTTTCATGCCCGACGACAGCCAGCGGGGGGTGCCGCAGTTTGTGGAGGTGGAGTGGTCGGTGGCGACGCCTCAAATCGAAGCGGCGCAAGCGATTCGGAACAAAAACCTCGACAAATACTCGGAGGCATGGATGCAAGAAACGGACCGCATCAATCGAATGACACCGCGCTACACCCGCCGCATCGACCTGACCCCCATCGTCACGCCAGCATTGATTGACCAGGTGCGCGCCGACCGGGCCAACACCCAACTGAAGCTAACCATTACCTTCAACAACGATCAAGTCTCGATTACAGCGCGCGCCGAGAAGTGGCGCAAATGACTGGGCGCTCAATCGGCGTGGGCCGCAGCTTGTGCCGTTGAGTGGGGACGACATTGATTCGATGTAATCGGGCGCAGCCAGCCCACTACAACGCCAACGGCCAGCCCAACAGCGTAGGCCAGCGCGAATACGTCTGGGACGCCCTGGGCCGCCTGCTGCAGGTGCGCCAGGAGAACCAAGACCTGGCCCAGTACCGCTACAGCCACCGGGGCGAGCGCATAGCCAAGACAGTCGCTGGCAAAACGACGCACTACCTGTACCACGAAGCGGGCCAGATCAGCGCCGAGCTCGACGAGCAGGGCCGCATCACGCGCCAGTACCTGTATCTGGCGGAGCAGCCGATTGCGGTGATCGACACGCCAGAGGGTGTGTTGCTATCGAATCAGGAGCTATCCGCGCCCACCCAGCTTGCCCAGGATGCCGCTTTCATCCTCAAAAACCTGTGGCGCAGCGTCAGCGGTGGTGGGGCCGAGCAGTGGGCCTGGCTGCACCCCAACCATCTGGGCGCGCCCGAGGCGGCGACCAATGCCCAGGGGCAGGTGCTGTGGCAGGCCAGCTATGCGGCCTTTGGCGCGGCCCGCGTGGTCGGCTTTGCCAAGGCCAGCGGCAGCCCTGGTAAAACCAGCTTCACCCTGAACCTGCGCCTGCCCGGCCAGTACCAGGACAGCGAAACCGGCCTGCACTACAACCGCCACCGCTACTACGACCCCAGCCGGGGCGAGTACCTGACACCCGACCCGCTGGGCACGCCGGACGGACCCAACCCCTACGCTTACGTTCGTTACAACCCGCTGAAGTACATCGACCCCGAAGGGTTGATACTGTTTGCGTTTGATGGGACCAACAACTCCAACTCGCCACCAGGCCAAGACACTGTCTCGAACGTCTACAAGTTCTATCTGGCGTATGACATCAGTCCGACATCGGCCAACGGGGATCGTGCGTGGTACATGAACGGCATCGGCCGCGATGACCCCGACAGCGGCATCAGCACCAACTGGACGGATGCGGTCAATGCCAACACCGGTCGCGCGCGGGTGGACTACATGCTGGCGCAACTCGACGACTACATCGACAAGCGGGATATGTCGGACGGCAAAATAATCAGCCTGGACATGATCGGTTTCAGCCGTGGCGCGGCCTT
>JAUXWC010000291.1 GCA_030685025.1 Rhodoferax sp. | reverse complement strand
AGCGGTTGCGACCGAGCCAGCGTTGCCGGTCGGTCTGGTGGCGTACCTCCAGTACCTGTCCCTCGCGGCCGGCCAGGAAGTGCGCCGCTTGTACGGCCGGCTCGGTGGGCAGGCGTGGCTTGCGCTCAAACAGCAGCGCCTGGTGCGCGTCGAGCCATTGGGCGCGCACGAACAGGTTGGCAAAGGCCGGGTGGGCCTCGTCGGCGCGCGCCTCCGACAAGGTGAGCTCGAAGGCCGAGATCAGTTCGATCTCGATCGTCTCATCGCTGGCGTTGTACAGCTCGACCTGGCGGAACTCGATGTCGTCTTCCGGGCTGACCCACACCGTGGTGTGGGCGCTCAGGCCGGGCCAGTCCGCCTCGAAGCAGACGCGATCCGCGTGGAAGATGCTGCGGTAGTGCGCGCGCGGGTCGGGTGCGGGATGCTGCGTGATCGATGTCAACGCCACGCCGGGCCAGCGCAGGTAGCAGAAGCTGCCATAGGCGTCGCGCAGCGCGTCGTCGCGCCAGCGGCTGATGCCGGTCTGGCCCCAACGGCTCCAGCCCGCGCCGTTGGCGCGCAGGGCGACGCTGTAGCGCCCGTTGGACAGTACATGGGTGGGCTCCAGCGCGCTGGCGCCAGGCAGTACTTCGCGCAGCAGCCGCGGCGCACGGCGACGCTGCAAGGCCTGGGTTGGTGGTCCGATCTCGGGTGCATGCAGCAGCGACACCTCGCGCGGGGCGCGCTCATGCAGCAACGAGGCCACCGCCTGAATGTGGGCGTTGGCCATGCCCCAGCGCCGCACCACGCCGCCCAGCAACACATTGGCCAGCGCGACGATGCTCATGCCCTGGTGGTGCGCCATGAAGGTTCCGACTGGCGTGAAGGCCTCACCGCCCGACTGACGCGCGGGTGAGAAGTCCAGCGCCTCGATGAAACCAAAACGTCCGCGCGTGGCGAGTTTTTCCAGCTCGCGCAGGTTGTTCACGGCAAGCTGGGGTTCGACCTGGACGGCCAAGGCCGTGGCATAGGGTGCAATCACCAGTTCATCGGGCGGTGTTCGACGCAGCGCCAGCCGCGGCACGCCCTGTGGCGCGTACTGGTAGGCCAAGGTGTGGTCGCGTCCGGCGTAGGCGGATTCGGAAATGCCCCAGGGCACCTCCTGGGCCTTGGCAAAGGCGATCTGCTCCTGGATGGCGACCTGGCAGGCTTCGCGCAGCACGCTGCCGTGCGGTTCGTCCAGCACCAGGCTGGGCATCAGGTACTCGAACATCGAACCCGACCAGGAGCGCAGGCCCGCCTTGAAACCGGTGGCGTAGAAGGGTCGACCCAACGCGGCCCAGTGCCGCACCGGCACATCGCCCTTGGCGATTGCCAACAAGCTGGTCAGACGCGACTCCGAAGCCAGCAAGTCGTAAAACCCGGCATCGAGCTGCTGCTCGGCCACCCGAAAACCAAGGTGCAGCAGGTGGCGCTTGGGGTGATACAGGAACGCGTAGTCGGCTTCGCCCGCCAACTGCTCACAGCGCTCGGCGATCGCTGTCAGCCGTTGTGCGGTGACAGCGCTCCCCAGTGTGCGCTCGCGCACGCGCCACTGCCGGTCTGACCAGGCGCCATGCAGCGTCGCGCGATGATCGGCCAGGCGCCAGGCCAGCTCGTCGCGCTTCGCCGGCGACAAGCTGGAGCGTGCGGCCACCATCGGTTGGAGTCGGTGGCGCGAAGCGCGCACCGCGCGCAGCGCCGCGGCGCCGTCGTGCGGCGCCTGCGCGAGTTCCCGGCAGGCTTGTGCCAGCGCCAGCAGGTGGCCGCTGAGGTTGCCGCTGTCCACCGTGGAGACGTACATGGGCAGCAAGGGCGCGAGGGTCTGTGTGTCGTACCAATTCAGAAAGTGACCACGGTGGCGCTGCATCCTGGCCAGGGTGGACAGCGTGGCCTCCAGTCGGTCCAGCAAGTCCTGCGTGCCAATCCAGCCGAACTGGCGCGCGCAGGCCACGCTGAGCAGGTACAGGCCGATGTTGGTCGGCGAGGTGCGGTGCGCCACCATGTCCTGTGGCATGGTCTGCAGGTTGTCCGGCGCAAGGTGGTTGTCCTCGGGGCCAACACAGCGTTCAAACAGGCGCCAGGTGTCGCGGGCGACGCCTTCGAGCCAGCGCTGCTCGTCACCGGACAGGGCATGCGCCGCAACGCCATGGTGGGGCCGGCTTGCCAGCCAGGTCCACACCGGGGAGGCGGCCCACAGCAGGCACAGCCCGGTGGCCAGACCCGGATAGGGGCTGGCGCCGTAGTACAGGGCGGCCCACAGCGCAGCGGCCACCAGCGGTGCGCCCCAATGCTGGCGCAGCAGCCACCGCAGCGAGGTCTTGGCCGAGGCCTGCGCCGCCGCGGCAGTGGTCCACTGCAACAGGTTGCGCCGGCTCACGCCCATCCGGTAGAGCGCGCGCAGCACCGCGTCGAGCGCCATCAGGGCGTGCTGCAACAGTTGCGCAAGGTGCCACAGCGCGCCCCACAGCGCACGCGCCAGGTCGATCGCCGCGGGCAGGTAGAAGTGGCGCTTGGCCAGGTCATCGCGGCTGGGCGAGAAGCCCGCCAGCGCACCCATCAAGGGCCCGGCGGCGAAGGTCGCCATGGCCAGTGCCAGCACCGCCCAGGGCGAAACGACGGCACTGGCCAGGGCCAGCAACAACAAGGCCAGCAACATTGGCGCTACCAGGGAGCGCCGCAGGTTGTCAAACATCTTCCAGCGATTGACCGCGCGCAGCCCGTAGCGGGCCGGTGACATCAGGAACGGCAACAACTGCCAGTCGCCACGGGTCCAGCGGTGCACGCGTGATGCGGCCACGTCGGCATGAAACGGCGCGTCCTCGATCACCGTGATGTCGGTCACCACCGCGCAGCGTGCCATCGAGCCTTCGAGCAGGTCGTGGCTCAGCACCTGGCCTTGCGGCAACCGTCCCGACAACATGGCGTGCATCGCGCGCACGTGGAGCAGGCCCTTGCCGGTAAAGGTGCCCTCGCCAAACAGATCCTGGTAGACCTCCGAGCTGGCCGCGCTGTAGGGGTCGATGCCACACTGGCCGGCAAATAGCCAGTGGTACAAGGTCAGCGCTTCGATGGCCGGCAGCGGCGTGGCGATGCGCGGCTGAAAGATGCCATAACCGCCCAGCACCCGTTGACCCGTGGCGTCGAACTGCGGCGCGTTGCTGGGGTGCGCGGCCACCCCAACCAGTTCGCGCAGCCGCCCCGGCGGCAACTGGGTGTCGCTGTCGAGGGTGACGATGTAGGGCGTGTCCCCGGCGATACGCGAGTCCTGGCCCAAATCCAGAAAGCCCGACGCATCGCCGCCCGCCAAGGCCGCCACCAGCAACTCCAGTTTGCCGCGCTTGCGCTCCCAGCCAATCCAGCATTGTTCGGTTTCACAGAACTGGCGTTCGCGGTGCAGCACGATGAACCGTGGCGCAGCCGGCGCGTGTGCGGGTGGCTGCGGGTAGCGCGTGTTGAGCGCGCGCACTTGTTGGCGGGCCAGCTCCAGCAGCGGCACGTCGGTCGGCAGGCCGGCGCTTGGAGCGTCGGCCCAATCGCTCAGTAGTGCGAACTGGGCGTTCGGTTCCGGGTTGGCCAGGTAATGGAGTTGCAGGCGGTGCACCAGCTCACGGGTGGTTGTGGCGCTGGTCAAAATCGCCGGGATCACCACCAGCACGCGGTGCTCTGGCACGATGCCCTGCGCCAGGGCCAGGCGTGGCAGGTGTTGCGGCCGGATCGATTCGCTGATCAGGCGGTTGATCACCGCCACCACGGTTTCGGAGGCCGGAAACAACATCAATAACACCGCCAGCGCGCTCAGCCACGGCGCGGCGCCCGTGCCGCCCAGGCCGCTCGGGTGCGCCGGCAGCAGCCATGCCACCAGGCCGGCGGTGCCCAGCAGCAGCGTACCCAGGTACACCGGCAGTGTCAGGCGCGGCGCGAGGTGTCGCCAGCGTTCGGTCAGCGGCTCATGCAGGTGCAGCGCGGCCGCCAATGCCGGGCGGCCCTGGCCCCGCAGCCAGTGGCTCGGCACGGCGGTGGTGGGTATCCGTGCCTGGGTGGCGCGCATCAGGTCGAGCAAGGCCTGCGCCACCACCAGTTCACTGTGGCCGCTGCGCTGCGCCAGTCGTTCGATGTCGTGCAGAGACTGGTCGCGCGTGCGCGCGTGTTCGCCGGCAAACACCGGCGATGTCAACAAACGCTGCATCAGGGCGCTGGTGCGCTCGATGATGTCCGGCCAGTCGGCGTCACCAATGGCGCGCAGGGAGGTGACGGCGTTGCTCACGCTCAGGTTGTCCGCTGCCTGGTCGACGCCGTGTTGGGTCTGCATTGCGGCAGGGTCCGGTTGCACCCGGTGCAGCCAGGCGTGGTAGCGCTCGGGATAGCCTTCTTGGGTGCTGCCTCGGCGCCCACGCAGGCGTTGCGCCATCTGTACCAGAAACGGCATGGCCGCGCCGCGCGCGGTCATGACACCGAGCAGGCGGTCCAGTGTGTCTTCGGTATAGGTCTCGATGGCGTCGCAACACAGGTTGGCGACCTCGCGCGCGGCCTTGTGCGTGGCCACGCGCTCGGACAGGCGGCGCAGGTTTTCGACCAACACCACCCGCAGCGTGGTCGGCAAGGCCCACACTTCGCTCAGGTTGAGGTCGCGGGTTTCCTGGTAGGCACACAGGAACCGCGTCAGCAAGTCTTCGTCGAACGCACCGTCGGTGTGCGCCACAAAGGCCCACGCCACGCCGTAGACGCGTGGCAGACCGGCCAGCGGTTCGTCCTGCAAGACCGGCAGCGTGCGAAAGTAGCTGCGCGGCAGGCCCTCGTGGACCTCCTTGAGCTGGGCCTCGATCAGGTGAAAGTTGTCAAGCAGCCACTCGGCCGCCGGGCTGATGTCGTAGCCCGTGCTGGCCTGCACTCCGATGTAGTGGTGCGCTTCCCGCAGGGTGGCGATGTTGTTGCGCAGGCGCGGAAAAAAGGTGGCCGAGCGCCAACCCGCCCGCGCCGCGCGATGGGTGGCCCCCAGGCTGCGCCCGTGCTGGGCGAAGCGCTGGGCTCCGAAGATCTCCGAGCGTATGGGTGGTTCGAGCTCGCCGCGTTGAGGGTCGAGCATGTCGCACAGCGCCGCTGGCGCGTCGCCGACCCATTGCTGCAGATCGGTGGCGGCCATGCCTCAGGGCATCAGGTAGACGACACCCGTCACCAGGGCGAGCGCCACCACCAGGGTGGTCACAAAACGCGTCGTTACGAAACCGTGAAACGCCTGCGCGGCGCACTGGAGCGCCAGCAGGCGGGCGTTCGGCTGTTGGCACGCGTTGAGGTGGGCACCCAGTGCCGACAACTCCACGGGCGAGGTGTCGGCGTCGTTGCCGAAGGACGCGGTGGTCCAGATGGGGGTCGTGACGGTATTGGTTTTCATGGGGCGCTCCGTGCAGGGGATCACTTGACCAGACGAAAATAAAAAAAGCCGAACGGCACAGCCCCGGGTAGTGGTCTGTGCCGACTTGCGCCAACCGTGACAGGATGGAGCCTGGATGGTAGGCCGGGCGTGGCGTGCCGTCTGTCGGACGGCACGCCGCGCCCTGTAGGACAGCGCCGGCCCGGCCTCGCGGGAGGGCAGCCCTAGCGGGTGCCCGTGACTTCGATGTCGACACGGCGATCCGGTTGCAGGCAGGCGATCAATTGCTTGGTCACCTTCTTGCCAACGCAGTCGCCGGGTTTGGTCACCGGATCGGCGCCGTTGACCCCCTTGGCCGCGATTCGGTTGGCGGGAATCCCGGTCGATGTCACCATGTAGCCCTTGACGGCCTCGGCACGACGGGTCGAGAGCTTCAGGTTGTAGGCATTGCCGCCGATACGGTCGGTGTGGCCGGTCACGGTGATCACATCGAAGCTGACATTGCGCAGGTCGGAGGCAAATTTGTCGAGTTCTTGTTGGCCCGCGGGCAGCACCACCGACTTGTCAAAGTCGAACAGCGAGTCGGCTGAGAAGCTCACCTTTCTGGGTGGCGGCGGCTGCGGGGGTGGGGGCGCGGCGGGTGGCGGGGGTGGCGGCGGGGGTGGCGGTGCCACCACGGCCTGCGGCGCCATAGCCACCACTACCGGGTCAGGCGCCATCACGCGTGGCGCGGGTCGCGGCGTCTTGGCGCCAAACCGGTAGGTCAGGCCGACCGAGGCCAGGTCGATGTCGCCCTTGTTGCCAACGGCATCATTGACGCGGTAGCGTTCGACTTCTGCGCGCGCGGTCCACGAGTCGCTCAGCGCGTACTGCAAGCCCATGCCGACCTTGGCGTTGGTGGCGCGTTCGCTGGGGTTCGGATTGCGCACCATCACGGCGCCGCTGCCGGTGAACTGGTCCCTGGCCTGGGCGTAGTTGGCCCCGATGCGGCCAAACACTGAAAGCCGCTCGGTCACCGGCACGGTGCCCACCAGGTCCAGATTGATGCCGCGCAGCTTGATCGTGCCGTTCAAGGCGCCGGCCGGAACGGTGATCGCGGTATAGCCAAATCGCCCCAAATCGAAGTAGCCGGCCTCCAGGCCAAGGTTGCGGTTGAGCTGGTAGCCGCCAAAGATCTTGTAGGCGCTGGACCGGTCATCCTCGGTGAGCGTGACGGCGCTCGCGCCGGAGCCGAGCAGGCCCGAGGTGATTCGCGTGGTGTCGATTTTTGCCTGCGAGCGCCCGACGTTCGTGCCGGCGTACCAGCCAGTGTCCTGCGCCAGTGCCAGCGGGCCGACCAGCAGCGCGAGGGCCAGAAGACTCAATTTGAAGCCGACGCGTGCCGACTTGATGGTTGTGGATTTCATATTCTTCTCCATGAGCATTCAAAACAAGGTTTCAGTGAAGAGTGAGCGGCTCGGCAGCGTCACCGTTGCCGAGCCAGGGCTGTCGCCCTCAGGGCTGTCGCCCTCAGGGCATGTTGATCACCGTATTGACCAGCGTGACGGAAGCACCCAGGGACAACGCCCGCCCGTTAAGGGTCACGACGTTGACATTGCCCGCCGTCGAGAACGACACGCCCGCCTGCGCCAGGATGTTGCCCACCATGGTGCCGCCGCCCGCTGCATTGATGGTGGCGAAACTACCCACTTGCCAGAACACGTTCCTGGCTTGCGCGCCGCCGGCCAGGAGGATGCTGCGTGGCGCTGCGGCGCCAGGGCCGCCCACCGTCAAGGTGGTGGCCATCTGGAACACAAACACCGCATTGGCATCGCCCTGCGCGTCCAGGGTCAGGTCTGCACCCTCGATCAGGAACGAGCCCGATGGTGAGGTGTAGACACCGGGCGCCAAGGTCAGACCTGCCAGGTTGGCGCCTGGATTGGCGCCGGGGGGCATCGCCGCCAAGGCCAGGTAGGCCGATTGCGCGTCCAGCCGGGCCTGGGTTGCCAGGGCACAGGCGGCTGCGTTGACGCCGGCCGAGGTTGGACCGGTGGTGGAGTTGGTGCAGGTGTGGATGAGCCCGTTGACGGCGCCGCGATTGAGTGTGGTCTCGGTATAGATGTCGCCAGCCGTGTCATGGAAGCCGGTGATCGACGAGGTACCCGTCGCGGTGGTGCCGATGTTGCCATTGATGAGCGTCAGCGTGCCCATGTTGGTCATGCCTGCGGTTCCGCCAAAGGTTCCGTAGGACGACGCTGAGCCCAGGTTCACGCTTGGCGGTGGGATCACGGGTACGGCCGCGGTGGTGAAGCTCCAGACCTTGTTGGCCGCCAGGGCATTGCCCGCCAGGTCCTTGGCCCCGGTCGACACCGTCGCGGTGTAGGTCGTGTTGGCCGCAAGATTACTGCCTGGCGTGAAGGTCGCGATTTGGCTAGTTGCGTTGTAGCCGACCAGTCCCGTTACACCCGCTACGCTGAAGGTTGCCGTGCTCAGGGTCAAGGGGTCCATTGCCTCGCTGAAGGTCGCGTTGACAGCGCTGGTGGTCGCCACATTGGTGGCCAGGTCGGCTGGGTTGACCAGTGTCACGGTGGGCGGGGTGGTGTCGGGGTTAGGCCCAGTGGTGAAGCTCCAACTGAAGTCACTTTGCAGCGCGGCGCCTGAGTTGTCTCGTGCGGCCGTGCTGATTTTGGCGGTACAAAGGCTGCTGGCCGGCAGCACACCGAGCGCCGGCAGTGACAGCGTGGCCATGTTGCCAACCGCGGTGTAGCTGACGGTGCCGCCAGTAATGGCGGTGGTGCCAGGGCATGCCAACGTGAAATTCGCGGCCGTCAGTGTGCTGGCGTCCATGGTTTTGCTGAAGCTGGCGGTGATGGCGCGGGTGCCCACTGGCACCATCGTCGCACCGGCAAGCGGGGACACCGCCGTGACGGTTGGCGCCAGAGTGGCAACGTCGCCACCCAGGATGGGGTCCTGCCCACCACCTCCGCAGCCCGCCACCACCGTACCCAGAAGCAATGCCATGAACCACGGCACGACTCTGGAAAAGCTGTCAAATTTGTTCATTTGCTTGCCTCTTCACCTGTTTGAGAAACGCTTTCGATGCAAGCAGCCAACTTGCCCGTTGGTGCCTACGCTCTTGTGTTGCACCGCCACTGCTGGGGTCATGCACTACGGGTCTGAGTATTCGCGTGGATCCAAATTTGTTCTGTTCGCTGGCGAACGCTTCGGCGCAAACTTGTCCGTCGCACGGTGCCACGCCCTGGCATGTGCGCTGCCACACCGACGCCGGGTGGTGTTGCGCGCAAAGTCCGTTGACGTGAAAGACCGTGAGCGCTGGCGACTTGAGATTCACAAGGCATATGGCAGCGTCATCGCGATGACCACCGATATCCGTCATTGCGAGCGCAGCGCGGCAATCGTGACGTATCGCAGAGATGGATCGCCGCGCTACGCTCGCGATGACGAGTTGGTAGGCAGCGGCCTCGCGATGACCACCGATATCCGTCATTGCGAGCGCAGCGCGGCAATCGTGACGTATCGCAGAGATGGATCGCCGCGCTACGCTCGCGATGACGAGTTGGGTGGGCTGCGGCCTGGCGATGACGGCTCTGCTTCATCGTCCGAGGTGTCGCCCCGGATTCATGAGAGTTGTCCCCGCGCCACCGCGCTGGGCACTCAGGCGT
>JAUXWC010000281.1 GCA_030685025.1 Rhodoferax sp. | reverse complement strand
GAGCGTGGTCCTCTGTTCAGATGTCAGCACCAACGCAGCCCGTTTGGATTTCCTTGCCATGGTCACCGCCTTCAGAAGTTGAAGAAGAAGCATGGCAATTATCACTCAATTTGCATCTGTTTTAATGGAACGATATACTAGGCGGCCGTCTGCCCCCCAGTCGCGCGCACGACGCCGCCCACTGTGGGCACCGCAATGACTTCCAAATGGATGACAAATCGTCGGAAATGGTAGCACCAGAAGGAAGCCTGGCGCTTGAACCGATCGCGCTCGATTTCTCGAGCGCCAGTTACTTGAAGGATTTGTTCAGAAACACCATCACCGCCTTGCCTGCCGCCTCGCGTGCCTTGCCGTCACCCTCCACACTGGCGCCCTTGTCGGCGCAGAGATCGCGTCCTATGTCTTTAACTTTGTCTGGAGACAAAGCCTCGCCGCTGCGGCGGTCACGCATTTTGAAGTCAACGAGGTCGTACTCAAGTGGGCACCCCTCTTTGGTCTTGGTGTTGAACGGCAGGTTGATGCGCCGGCTGTTGTCCACATCAAACTTGTGCCGTGCCCCCGGCAGGACGACAAACTCGGTCGGCGTGCCGGCGCCAGCGATGCGCTGCGCGTAACTGCGGCAGTCGCTCATATAGGCGTAGTCATCAGCGTCGCCGTGCACGAACAGCATCGGCTCGGGGCTGAACGCACCAGGCTTGGGCGTCACCGCCAAGGCGCCCGCGCAGCCGCCGCTGTACAGGGCCACATGCGCAGCAAAACGCAGGCCAGATGGGGCAGAGCCCGTGATGATGGGCACCACCCCACTGCGCACGGCGGTAATGCCACCGCGCGAAAAACCCATGACCGCGATGCGCTTGGGATCAATGCGCGGATGGCTGGCCAGCATGCCAAGCGCCGCAAAAGCATCAGCCGTGTCGGCCACAAACGGCACCTGGCTCTGGTCTTCGCCAGTGGACTTGACGCCACGCGGGCTGAAGACATCAATCACGAACGCAGCAATCCCCTGATCGTTCAAGAGTTTCGCCCAATATGTGACCTACTCAGGGTAGACGCCACCCGAGCCGTGCACCAGTACCACCGCCGGCAGCTTGGTGTCAGTAGTCGGCACGTTGGACGGCAGGACCAGTTCCCCTTGGGCAGTGGCCGCAGGTCGTGGCCGACCCGACTGGATCAGGTCCAGCACGGTTGCGGGTGTGCTGGAAGCAAAGCTGTACCGACCATTGCCCGGACCGCTGCGGAAATCCACCATTGGCGTCACAGTCTGGGCCGGGGTCGCAGCACTAAGGAGCCCCAGGTGCAGGCCAACGGCCAGCAGTCGTCCTACATTTAAATACATGATGTCGCAGCAGCCCCAAACCTCAGCCCCGCCGCCGAACCAGCACCAGCGCACCCAGCGCACCGAACACCAACAAGATGGATTCTGGCTCAGGCACGGGCACTCCAGGGTCTTCCGTACTTCGGCCCACATCACCGGCGTGCACGGCCATGGCGTAAGTGTTGGAGTAAGCCAGGATAGAGTTGTTGTTGTAAGTTGCCCTGCCAACCGCAGGCGAAAAGAACCACCAGGCGTCGGCGTCGTTCCAGATCACATGACTCGGGTCACACAGCGTAACGGAACCAGCACCATGATGAACATCGCGCAGCCAAGTGATGCCCAGGACGTTGTCATAGTAGGCATCAACCCCGGCAATGCCGTCCAAATAGCGCGCCTGCAGCGTTGAACGTCCACGCCGCCGGCAGCAGTGATCTTCTTGGCTGCTTCAGACGAGCGGGCCTGCAAAATGTATTGCCGTTCGATCCTCAGAAGCGCCATCTCTCGACCAGTTGGCTGCCCAGTAGTAGGGTCGACTTCGTTCGTTGTGATCCCCTCTGGTGGGCAGGTCTAGCAGCCTGTCGGACTCAGGAATTCAAAAATCTGCCCGATTTTGAATCTGCTTAAAAAACAGGCATTTCGGACTCGATTTTCAAGGCTTTGCGCGGTTTTCACAGCACTTCCTCCCCTCATCCAACTTTTGGACGTAGCACGGCCATGCATTTGACATTCCAGGCCAGGCAAACCAGATTCCATTCACCGGTGACTTTGCGCAAACCACGCAGCGAGAACTGCCTGAACCCCAGCACCGATTTGATGATGCCAAACACCGGCTCCACCGTTTGCTTGCGTAAGGCATAGGCCGCTTTGCCCGCTTGCGTTGCCAATCGGTGCGTCATCGTTTCCATCGGCGTGGCATCCGCCTTCAACGGCGCAGGCTGCGCAAAACGCTCACTCCAGTGCGGGTGGTGGTCTTGCCGAGCCACTGCGATCAGTGGTTCGATCTTGGCCTCAACGCAAGCCACAACGTTCTTCTCGCTGCAATAACCGGTATCTGCAATCACGGTCTCAACATCGCCTAGCTTGGGTGCCTGCTCTTGCATGACCTTGATCATCGGCTGGACTTGTTGCTTGTCATTGGGCGCTTGGGTCACGGTGGTGGCCACCACCAGCATCGTGGGCGTATCGACCCCGGCCTGTGCGTTGTAGCACTGCTCAAAGCCGCCACCGGCTACGGGCATGATGCGTGACTCTTCGTCCGTCAGATTGATCTGGTCGCTGTCTTTGACGCCAGGCTTGGGCTCTGTGGGTGGCTTGCCGCCGGGCTTTTTGCCCGTCTCGTTTTGCTTGGCTTCGCGTTTGCTCACTTTCTCGTCAAACTCAGCCTTCTCCCGGGCGTAGCGCTCTGCTGCACGCGCAGCTAGAGGACTTCGCGGTCACGTGCCCGCTCGTCCCGAATGCATCACGCCTCATATCCGGTTTTTGTTCATCGCCCTGCGATTTCGCCTTGGGCTTCCTCCGCACCCCGCCTCGCGACGACGCACTTGCCCTTTGGCTAGCCTACTGGCATCACCGTCACTGATGAAGAACTGGCTGCACTAAACCTCAAGCGGGCCGAATTCCACGGTGAATGGAACTACAAGCTATTGCCGCTTCGCAAAAAAATATAGTCAACTTATTTTGACGCGAGTCCTTAGGTCGCGATTTCACTTTGAGACGATTGAGGTGAGTTCGGTCTTGCTCCTAAAGGCCGGAGAGTCGATGGCGAGCCTTATGTAGACGGCTGCGTCGGGGATGAACGCGAGGGTGTGTAGCGCCTTGACGTTCGCCGAGCTGTTTCGACCTTGGCAAACTACCGGAAGGTAGCTCCCACTTAGCGAACTTGTGAGTGTAGAAAGAGGCACCGGCTCGCCGACATTGCACGTCCAAACGGTTTCGTGGACGCCTTGGAGGCGTTTGCGCGCGCGGCGCTCGCGCCGCCCCGCGCCTGCCGAGAACCTGCGGCGCTATATATTTAGAAGCAATGTCTTCAATGTGGATGCAGTTTACGGGCCGATTTAGCCTCTAAACCTCTTCCGGCACCATCTTGATCGCGCCACACGGGCACTCCGCCACGCAGATGCCGCAGCCCTTGCAGTAGTCCAGCTTGAATTCAAAGCCCTTGCCCGGCCCGTGTTT
Source organism: Rhodoferax sp. (assembly GCA_030685025.1). Taxonomy (GTDB): domain Bacteria; phylum Pseudomonadota; class Gammaproteobacteria; order Burkholderiales; family Burkholderiaceae_C; genus Rhodoferax_D. The sequence continues at coordinate 221,998 of JAUXWC010000281.1, read as the reverse complement.
GATGACGGCGTTGTCGGGGCACACCCCGTAACAGTTGTCGCATTCAAAACAGTTGCCGCATGACAGGCAGCGCCGCGCTTCGAACAGGGCGTTGGTCTCATCCAGCCCGCCCTGCACTTCCTCGAAGGTCGATTGGCGCCGGATGATGTCGAGCATTGGGCGCACGGTTTTTGGCGCATCGCTGTAGTACCAGGTGTTGAGTTTGTCGAAGCTGGCCAGTTCGTGTTTGGGTGGCGGCACATGGGCCGCGCCGCGCAGCCAGGCGTCGATGTGGCGCGCGGCCTTCTTGCCGTGGCCAATGGCCACCGTTACGTTGCGCTCGGCGGGCACCATGTCGCCGCCGGCAAAGATGCCGGGGTGGCCGGTCATCATTTGCGGGTTGACCTGCACCACGCCGTCTTCAACGGTCAGGCCGGGCACACCGTCGATCAGCGCCAAATCCACGTCCTGGCCCAGCGCCAACACCACGGAGTCGGCCTCCAGTGTTTCAAACTCACCCGTGGGTTGCGGAAAACCCTTCTCATCCAACGCCATCTTCTCCACCGTGATGGACGACTCGCCCGCCTGTTTGATGGTGGACAGCCACTTGATCATCACCCCTTCTTGCAGCGCTTCTTCCACCTCGAAGTCGTGCGCCGGCATCTTCTCGCGGGTACGACGGTAGACGATGATGGATTCGGTGGCGCCCAGCCGCTTGGCGGTGCGGGCCACGTCAATCGCCGTGTTGCCACCGCCATACACCACCACACGGCGACCCAGCAGGGGTTTGTCCTCGCCCTCCATCGAGCGCAGCACGGCCACCGCGTCCAGCACCTTGGCCGAGTCGCCCGCCGGAATGAAGGCGCGCTTGGCAATGTGCGCGCCTACTGCCAGAAACACCGCGTCAAAGCCACCCGCACTTTTGGCCTCCAGCACGTTGGAGACCTTGGTGTTGTATTGAACGGTGACACCCAGCGCCACGATGCGCTGCACCTCGGCATCGAGCACCTGGCGCGGCAAGCGGTATTGCGGGATGCCAAAACGCATCATGCCGCCCGGCAGCGGGCCGGCCTCTTGCACCGTGACCTGATGGCCCAAGCGCGCCAAGTGGTAGGCAGCCGACAGGCCGCTGGGGCCGGCGCCCACCACCAGCACTTTTTTGCCGGAGGCCCGTGGCACCGTCTCGAACTGCCAGCCTTTGGCAATCGCCTCATCGCCCAGAAAACGCTCCACCGAGTTGATGCCCACCGGCGCGTCCACCTTGGCGCGGTTGCAGGCCCCTTCGCAACTGTGGTAACAGACCCGGCCCATGATGGCGGGAAAGGGGTTGTCCTGCACCAACTTGCGCCAGGCCTGTTCATAGTCGCCCGACTCAGCGTGAAACAGCCAGGCCTGGATGTTCTCGCCGGCCGGGCACTGGTGGTTGCAGGGCGGCAGGCGGTCCAGATAGACCGGGCGCGCATTGCGCCACGAGCCAGTGTGATTGGCCAGCGAGCTGCCGACATCGAGCGTGATGGCGAAGGGCTTTTGCATAACTTATCTCCTTGCGGGACAGACCGCAGCTACGCGAAGCGAGCCCGCTCTGTCCTCAACTGACTAGGCCGCGTCCAGCAGGCCGTAACGGCGGATGTTGCGGTCCGCAATGGCCTGTAGCCGGGCAATGGTGGCGGTGTCGGGCGTCTGGCCAAACAGATGGGCAAAGCGCTTTTGTGGCCGCAGGTAGTCTTCAATCGGAACCTGGCGCCGGATCTTGGTGACGCCGGTGACCTCACCGCGCCTGGCCTCGAACACCGGGAAGAAGCCGCTCTCGGTGGCCAGACGGGCCAGTTTGATGGTGTCGTGCGAGGCCGCGCCCCAGCCCAGTGGACAGGGCACAAAGATGTGGATGTAGCGCGCACCGTGGATCGACATGGCCCGCTTGACCTTGTATTCCAGGTCATGCAGGTCGGCCACGGTGGCGGTGGCCACGTAGGGGATCTCATGCGCCATGGCGATTTGCGGCAGGTTCTTGCCCTGGCCAAACACATTGCCGGGCTGCGGCCCCACTGGCATGGTGGTGGCGGTGCGGGCTGCCGGCGGCGTGGCGCTGGAGCGCTGTACACCGGTGTTCATGTAGGCCTCGTTGTCGTAGCAGATGTACAGCACGTCGTCATTGCGCTCGAACATGCCCGACAGGCAACCAAAGCCGATGTCGGTGGTGCCGCCATCACCGCCCTGCGCCACCACCCGCACCTCACTGCGGCCCTTGACACGCATGGCAGCAGCAATGCCGGTGGCCACGGCGGCGGCGTTGCCAAACAGCGAGTGAATCCACGGCATTTGCCACGAGGTCTCGGGGTACGGGGTGGAGAACACCTCCAGGCAGCCAGTGGCGTTGGCGGCAATCAGTTGGCCCTTGGTGGCTTGCATGGCCGCGTCAATCGCGTAACGCGCGCCCAGCGCCTCGCCGCAGCCCTGGCAGGCGCGGTGGCCGGAGTTGAGCGAGTTGAAGCGCTGCGTATCGGCCTGCACGCTGCGCAGCTCGGGCGCCAGCAGCCGGTTGCCCACGGTGAAGGTACCGGTCTGGTAAAACTTGACGACGGTTTGGTCCATCTTTTCCCCCTACCCGATACTCGACGACACGGTGCCGATGTCGCGCAAAATGCCCTCGGCCACGGGACCCGAGCGGCGCTGTTCCTTCTCGCGCGCCAGCACGCGGTTGACCACCTCCCAGTTCAGGTCCAGGAAGGTCAGCAATTCCAGCTTGTCGGCCATCGCCTCACGCAACAAACGATGCAGCGAGGCCTTGGTGATGGCCCGCCCGCCCAGACCGGCGATCACCGCAAACACCTGCTGCGGGCGGCTTTGCACGGCGCTGCGCACGTCGCGCGAGACGATGCCGCCAATGCCCACCGCAAAACATTTCTCGATCACCACGATGCGTTTGACATGCGCCGTGGCGGCGCGGATCGCCTCGATCGGGAACGGGCGATACGAGGTGATGCCCAGCACGCCCACCTTCACGCCCTCGGCGCGCAGGTCGTCCACCGTGTCCTTGATGGTGCCCAGCACCGAGCCCAGGGCGATCACAACGGTGTCAGCATCGTCCAGGCGGTAGGGCTTGATCAGCCCGCCCGAATCGCGCCCAAAAACTTGCTTGAATTCCTCGGCGATCTGCGGTATCAGCTCCAGCGCCTGCATTTGCTTGGCGTGTGCCAGGTAACGCACTTCGGTAAACGCCTCAGGCCCGACCATCGCGCCGATGGTCACCGGCTCGTTCGGGTCCAGCACCTGACGCGGCTCATAGGGCGGCAGGAAGCGGTCCACCTGCGCTTGTTCGGGCATGTCCACCCGCTCGTAGGCGTGGGTCAGGATGAAGCCATCCATACAGACCATCACCGGCAGCGACAGCTCTTCGGCAATGCGAAAGGCCTGGATGTGCAGGTCCAGCGCTTCCTGGTTGCTTTCGGCAAAGATCTGCAACCAGCCGGCGTCGCGCATCGACATGCTGTCGGTGTGGTCGTTCCAGATGTTGATGGGCGCGCCAATGGCGCGATTGGCCACCGTCATGACAATCGGCAGGCCCAAGCCCGATGCGTTGTAGACCGCCTCGGCCATGAACAGCAGGCCCTGGCTGGCGGTGGCGGTGTAGGCGCGCGCGCCAGCGGCCGAGGCACCGATGGCCACGCTCAGCGCGGCAAACTCGGACTCGACGTTGATGAACTCACAGCGTGTCAGCGCGCCGCTTTTGACCATCTCCCCCAGGCCTTCGACGATGTGGGTCTGCGGCGAGATCGGGTAGGCGCAGATCACCTCCGGGCGGCTCAGCGCCACCGCCATGGCGACGCCGTGGGAGCCTTCACATTGTTCAAACATGCTGCACCTTCTTCTCTTGTTCAATCACGATGTCATAGGCCTCGCGGGCAGCGGCGCAATTGCCCTGGGCAACCTTGCCAGAAAACTTCTGCCCGATCGCCGCATGCACCGCGTCCAGACTGATCAAGGCGCACAGCGCCGCGAAGGCCCCGAGCAAGGGCACGTTGGGCACCGGCCGGCCGACGTGCTTCATGGCCAGTTCGGTCGCTGGCACGGTCAGCAGATGCTCGGGACGAAAGTCTTTGACGAAATCGCCCAGGCCCAGTTCGTCGAAACTGCGGGTGGTGTTGATCAGGATGTAGCCGTCTCGTCGCAGGCCGCCAAACACGTCAACCTGATGCAGCAGCGTGGGGTCCTGGATGATGATGGCGTCGGGCTGCATGATGGGTTCGCGCAGGCGAATCTCTTTGTCGTCCATGCGGCAAAACGCCACCACCGGCGCGCCGGTGCGCTCGGACCCAAAGCTGGGAAAGGCCTGCGCATGGCGGCCCCCGACAAACGCCGCGATGGACAGCATTTCGGCGCCAGTCACCACGCCCTGCCCGCCGCGCCCGTGAATTCGTACCTGAAACATGGCTTGCCTTCCAGTTCGAGCGGCTGCCCGCAAGCCCCTGTGCCGCGTGCATCGCCCGACTGACTCCATGGTGCCGCATCGCGCCGGCAGCTACTTGACCTGAATCAATCGTTGCCACCGCCGATGGCTGCCAAGCGCCACAACGAGGTGAGCTCGGCGGCGCGTGCCAGATGCAAGGGGTCGCTGGCATCCGCCGCTTTGGGGTGCAAGGGCTTGGCGTCGATTCGACCCAGCACTTTCAGGCCACAACGCTGGAACGCAGCCAACAACTCGGCGCGTGTGCGCAGGCCCAGGTGCTCGGCAAAGTCCGACAGGATCAGCCAGCCTTCTGCGCCTGGCGCCAGGTGCGCCGCCAAACCGCCGAGAAAACCCAGCAGCATGCGGCTGTCTTCGTCGTACACCGCATGCTCAAGTGGCGAACTCGGGCGCGCGGGCAGCCACGGCGGGTTGCACACCACCAGGTTGGCGCGACCCGGAGGGAACAGATCCGTGCGCAGCAGTTGCACCTGCTGCGCGACGCCGAGTTGCGTCAGGTTGTCCTGGGCACAGGCCAGTGCGCGCGGGTCCTGGTCGGTGGCCACCACGTGGGCCACACTGCGGCGCGCCAGCACGGCCGACAACACGCCGGTGCCGGTGCCGATGTCAAATGCCACATACCCGCTAGAGGCAACGTCGCCCGCAGGCAAGGGGGCACTGGCGACCAAGCTGACGTATTCGCCGCGCAAGGGCGAGAACACGCCGTAGTGCGGATGGATGCGGTTATTGGGTGCCGGCCCCAGCGCGCTCACCTCGACGCCCTTTTTGCGCCACTCGTAGGCGCTGACCACGCCCAACAGTTCGCGCAGCGAGGCGACCGATGCCGCTGCCGTGTCAGTCGGCGCGGGGCCCCACGCCTGCGCACAAGCATGGCGCGCGTCGGGCGCGCGCCGCAGGGGAATGCCATAGTCCGCCTCGAAGGGAATCAGCAGCATGCCCAGCACCCGCGCGCGCTGCGACTGGGCTTGGCGGTGCTGGTGAAAGGCGTCCGCAGGCGACGTCGGCGCAGCGGCGGGCTTGACGCCCTTACGCAGTTTGCGCGCAGGCTTCTGGTCCGCGCGGCGGCCCAGCGCCTGCAGCATCTGGCGCGCGTTCTGAAAATCGCCGCGCCAGAGCAAGGCGGTTCCTTCGCAAGCCAGCCGGTAGGCGACGTCGGCGCTCAGGGTGTCGTCGGCCAACACCACCCGCTTGGGCGGCGGCGCACCGCGCTCGGAGCGCCAACCGGCCGAGCAATCGAGGCCGGCCTGCAGCCAATGGATCAGCGGCAAGGACTGGTCAGGCGCTGGCGTGCCGCCCGGCAGGGGTGAAGTAGTCATTGGGGGGGTAGTTACTTGGGTTGTGAAGGTATCAGGCCAGCGCGGGCACCGCGCCGTGCGCCAGCGCCATGACGTGATGCGCGGGTTGGTCGTGCAGCCGGTGGTCGCTCCACACCTGGCGCCAGCGGCGTGCGCCGGGCAAGCCGTGGCGCAGGCCCAGCATGTGCCGCGCCATGGTGCTCCAGGGCGTGCCGTGCTCGGCCGCTTCGCGCACCATGTAGTCGCACATCTGTGCCTCAATCGCTTCGCGGCTACGCTCAGTCGGTGCTACCCCGAAAAACGTCTGATCCCAGTCCGCCATCAACCAGGGGTTGTGGTAGGCCGCGCGGCCGACCATCACGCCATCGACATGCCGCAGGTGCTCGGCGATCTGCTCGCTGCCTGTGATGCCGCCGTTGATACAAATCGTCAAATCAGGGAAGTCGTGTTTGAGCCGGTAGGCCAACTCGTAGCGCAGCGGCGGAATCTCGCGGTTCTCCTTGGGCGACAAGCCCTTGAGCCAGGCGTTGCGCGCATGCACGATGAACACCCGGCACCCGGCTTGCGCCACGGTGCCGACAAAGTCCGCCACAAAACCATAGTCCTCGGTCTTGTCGATGCCAATGCGGTGTTTCACCGTCACCGGTACGCTAACCATGTCCACCATCGCCTTGACACAATCGGCCACCAATTGCGGCTCGGCCATCAGACACGCGCCGAAAGCACCGCGCTGCACCCGCTCGCTGGGGCAACCGCAGTTCAGGTTGATTTCGTCATAGCCCCATTGCTCGCCCAGGCGCGCGCAGTGCGCCAGGTCCGCCGGCTCGCTGCCACCGAGTTGCAGCGCCAGCGGATGCTCTTCAGCGTTGTAGCGCAGGTGGCGCGGCACGTCGCCATGGATCAAGGCGCCGGTGGTCACCATCTCGGTGTACAGCAAGGTGTGCCGGGTGAGCAGCCGGTGGAAGTAGCGACAATGGCGGTCAGTCCAGTCCATCATCGGGGCGACCGACAGCTTCCAGCGGTCTTTGTCAGTGTTTGTCTGGCTCGGCATGGCCTGGATTATCCCCGGGCGCCCAAGCCACGCCGGAGCGGCTGAGAATCAGGTCGTCACGCACCAGGGGGCTTGGCTGTGCACCAGCCCCATCCACAAGGCCCAGGCCGAGCTGGCGGCCAGCGCCAGGCCCGCCAGCCGCACGCCCCACTGCCCGTTGCCCTGGTGGCTCAGGCGCAGCCAGAGCCAGGGCCCCGCCATCATCGACACACTGCTGCCCAGGGCAAACAAGGCCATCACGGCCGCGCCCTGGATGGCATGGCCGCTCAGGGTGGCCACCAACAACGCGGAGTACAGCAGCCCACACGGCAGCAAGGCCCACAGCGTGCCAACCACCAGCGGTGCGCCTCGGCCCCACCCAGCGGCCAGGCGGCGGGCCAGCGCCCACAGCGAACGCCCGGCGCGCTCCAGCCAGACCGGCTGCCTGGCGCTGAACAGCAGCACCAGGCCCAGCACCAACATGGCCACGTGAAAGAAACTCCAGACCGGGCGCAACGCCACTGACTGCACCGTCAGCCAGCCCAAGCCCTGCATCGAGGCGCCCGCCAGCGCGCCCAACAGGGAATAGCCCAGTACGCGACCAGCCTGAAAGGTCCACATGGCGGAGTTTTTGCGCGCACCGGCTGCTTGTCCGATGCCTGCGCACGCGGCGCCGCACATGGCCACGCAGTGGGGGCCTCCGACCAGCCCCATCAGCAGGGCGGTCAGGGCCAGCGAACTCTGCATGCGGCGTGTTAAATGATCTTGGAGAAGCGCGCGCGGGTGCGGTCGGTCTGCAAGTAGCGGTCGAACACCATGGCGACCGCCCGCACAAAGAACCAGCCAGTCGGGGTGACCTGAATGCCGGTGTCATCGAGGGTCACCAGGCCTTGATCGGCCAGCCCCTTCAGGGCTTCAATCTCGGGCGCAAAGTAGGTCTTGAAATTGATCAGGTGGCCCAGGTCGATCGACTCGTACAGCACCTGGCCCTGGCACATCAGGGCCATGATCACGGCGCGCCGCACCAGATCGTCCCGCGACAGTCCCAAGCCGCGCACCACTGGGAAGTTCCCATGGTCAAGGAAGTCGTAATACTCTTCCAGCGTCTTGGCGTTCTGGCTGTAGGTTGCGCCAATACGGCCGATCGACGATACGCCCAGGCCAATCAGGTCGCAGTCCGGTTGGGTGCTATAGCCCTGAAAATTGCGGTGCAAACGGCCCTGGCGTTTGGCCACCGCCAAGGCGTCATCAGGCAGTGCAAAGTGATCCATGCCGACATACACGTAACCGGCGTCCATGAATGCCGCCATCGAGCGTGCCAGCATCGCCACCTTGGCCGGACCACCGGGCAACTCGACCGTGGCAATGCGACGCTGCGGCTTGAAGCGCTCGGGCAAATGGGCGTAGGCATACAGCGCAATCCGGTCCGGGCGCAGTTCGGTCACCTGGGCCAGCGTGCGATCAAACGACTCGGGACTTTGGCGCGGCAAGCCATAGATCAAGTCCACGTTGATCGAGTCGAACTTGCGCTCGCGCGCCGCCGCCACCAGGGCGAACACCTGCTCGAGCGGCTGCACGCGGTGGACCGCCTTTTGCACCGCCGGGTCGAAATCCTGCACGCCAAAGCTCAGGCGGTTGAACCCAAGCTCTTTCAGGGTGTCGAGCCGCTCGGGGTCGACGGTGCGCGGGTCAACCTCGATCGAATACTCACCACCCGGCGCCAAAGTGAAACTGCGCTTGAACATCGCCATCAGTTCACGCAGTTCGGCGTCATTGAGAAAGGTCGGAGTGCCGCCGCCCAGGTGCAATTGCGAGACGGTCTGGCCCAGGCCAATGTGTTCGGTGTGCAAGTCGACTTCACGACTGAGGTAACGCAGGTACGGCGTGGCCCGATCGTGGTGTTTGGTGATGATCTTGTTGCAAGCGCAGTAGTAGCACAACGATTCACAGAACGGAATATGCACATACAGCGACAAGGGCAAGCTCATGCCCGCCGCCCCGGCGCGGCGCAGGCTTAGCGCCTGGATGTAATCGTTGGCCGTGAAGGCCTCCACGAACCGGTCTGCCGTTGGGTAGGACGTGTAACGCGGCCCGGAAACGTCAAATCGACGCAAGAGTTCTTCCGAAACCGGCTCAGCTACGGCTGCATTCATTAATAATCCTTGGATATCGCTCAATATGCAGCGAAAGTGAAAATCTTTCCTTGATCCGCGTCAAATTGTAATTAGACTGGGGTCAGTGAAATTGACCCACATCAGGAGTAAACTCATTTGATGACTCAGACCGTATCGATTTGTAACAGCCACAAACACGAATCGCCCGCCCCCATGCAACACATGAATCCCCACGCCATCAAGGTCGCGTGCTCGAACTGCAATCTGCGCGAATTGTGCATGCCGGTAGGCCTGAGCGCTACGGAACTAGACCGCATAGATGAAGTGGTCGCGGCACGCCGCAAGATCAAGCGCGGCACCACGCTGTTTCGCAACGGCGAAAAATTCGTCAGCCTGTATGCCATCCGGACCGGCTTCTTCAAGACCTGCGTGGCCTGCGAGGACGGACGTGACCAGGTGACCGGTTTCCAGATGGCCGGCGAAGTGATTGGGCTCGATGGCATCGTCAACGATCACCACACCTGTGACGCGGTGGCGCTGGAAGACGCCGAGGTCTGCGTCATGCCGTTTGACCGAATCGAGGAGCTGTCCCGCGAGGTCACCTCGCTGCAGCGTCACGTCCACAAGATCATGAGCCGCGAGATTGTGCGCGAGCACGGCGTGATGCTGCTGCTGGGCAGCATGCGTGCCGAGGAGCGCCTGGCCGCCTTCCTGCTCAATCTGGTGCAACGCCTGCATGCGCGGGGTTTCTCGCAGTCCGAACTGGTGTTGCGCATGACGCGCGAGGAAATCGGCAGCTACCTCGGGCTCAAGCTCGAAACCGTGAGCCGCACGTTCTCCAAATTCGTCGAAGACGGTATCGTCGAGGTTCGCCAGCGCCATGTGCGAATCATCAATACCGACGCGCTGCGCGAAATCGTCAACCCCAACGCGAATCCGGTCTAACAACCACCCTGCTTGGGGCAGCCAGCGGGCCGCTGATCGGGCTCCAGCGGGCAACGGTTGACCTCGAACGGCGACATCGACAGCAGCGTGGTCAGGCCGCTGGCCAGCATCGCAATGCCCCAGAAGACGAGGAACGCCAGCGTGTACACGCCTTGGCGTGACAGTTCGACCGGCTGGCCGAACCAGTGCAGGTCCTGCGGGTCCACCATGGCGAACACCAGTATTTCGAGCAAACCTGCCACCAAAAAGGCCGGCCACATGATCCACATGATTCGTTGTCCCAGCATGGCGGCCTCGCTTAGGTAAAGTTCGATCAGCCTCAGGGCTTGATTGGGGCGGGCGGTGCCACGGGCACCACGCCAGTCGCCGCATGGTTGCGGCCCTGAACAGCAGGAGCCAGGCTGGCGGCGTCGCCTTGGAGGGTCTTGTTGATCTCGACGCCCTTCTGGTAGTAATCCTCTGACACCAAGTGATCGGGCCGGCTGATGGCCAGGTAGAGCGTGACAAAACCTGCCACAACCACCACGGCTGGCCCCGATATAACGAGCCAGACATGGCCGTACTTCCACCACGGCTGGGACGAATTGTCTGTGTTGTGCACCATGCGAACTCCTTAACGGGGAACCACAAAAACCGACTTCTCCGACACGCGCGCCGATTGGCCAACGCTGTCGACTTCAAACCGAATCACATGGGTGCCGGGTTTGGCTACCTGGGCTGGCAATTCCACCCGCACCGCCACCCAACGCGACTGCGTCGAGTCAATCAGGACCTCATTGTCGGAGCCCAAGACCAAACCGGGCAGGCCACTGGCCGATATCCGATAGCGTTGCTGGGCCTCTGTGGCGTTCATGATCTGTAGACGGTACACATTCTCAATGCGTCCGCCGGCCACGACACGCGCCTGCGCACCCCGATCACGCACCACATCGACCTTGAACGGCAAGCGCAGCGACAGGCTCACCGCCATGCCCGCAGTGACCAGCACCAGAATGCCGGTGTAGATCAGGACGCGTGGACGCAGGATGCGCTGCATGATCCGCGACTTGCCCCAGCCCTGCTCCATCGCATTCTGGGTCGAGTATTTGATCAGGCCCTGCGGGTAGCCCATCTTGTCCATCACCGTGTCGCACACATCGGCGCAGGCGCCGCAGCCAATGCACTCGTACTGCAGGCCCTTGCGAATATCAATGCCGGTGGGGCAAACCTGCACGCACAGGGTGCAATCCACGCAGGCACCCAGGTTGAGCGAAGGGGGGTCGGCCTTGCGCGAGCGCGCGCCACGCGGCTCGCCGCGCGCCTCGTCATAGGTCACCACCAGCGTGTCATGGTCGAACATGGCGCTCTGAAAGCGCGCATAGGGGCACATATGCAGGCACACCTGCTCTCGCAGAAACCCTGCATTGCCGTAAGTTGCCAGACCGTAGAACAGCACCCAGAACCACTCCCACGGTCCCAGGTCGAGTTGCATCACCTGCAGTGCCAGTACCTTGATGGGCGTGAAGTAGCCAACAAAGGTGAAGCCGGTCCACAGGGCCAGCGCAATCCACACCATCTGCTTTGCACCCTTGCGCCCAAGCTTGTCGACACTCCAGGGTTGCGCATCGCGGCGCATGCGCGCCGACCGGTCACCCTCGAACACCTTCTCGATCCACAGAAAGATCTCGGTGTAAACGGTTTGCGGGCAGGCGTAGCCGCACCACAAACGCCCCGCCACCGCAGTGAACAGAAACAGCGCCAGCGCCGAGATCACCAGGATGCCGGTGAGGTAGATGAAGTCCTGGGGATACAAGACCAGGTTGAAGACATAGAAACGGCGTGCCCCCAAGTCGAACAACACGGCCTGGCGCTGGCCCCACTCCAGCCACGGAACGCCATAGAACACGAGCTGGGTCAACACCACCAGAATCCAGCGCCAGCGGGAAAAAATGCCCGAGACGCTGCGCGGATAGATCTTCTTCTGGGCCTCGTACAGGGAGACCATCACCGGGTCGCCGCCATTCGCTGTGGCGGATTCCGAAAACGGGATGATCGGTATGACCTTGCGGCCTGGCTTCCTTGGTTCGCTCAACGCTTGTTTTCTCGCTCGAATTGCAGCCGCGCCGCCTACTTCGCCGCCGCACCCTTGTTCGACAAGCCCCAGACATAGGCCGCCAGCACATGGATCTGCGCCTCGGTCAGTTTGTCGGCCTGCGCGGGCATCTGGTTGGTCTTGCCCAGGTTGACCATCGACAGGATGGCCGCCTCGCCGTAACCGTGCAGCCAGATGTCATCGGTCAGATTGGGCGCGCCCATCGCCACATTGCCCTTGCCGTCTGCACCGTGGCAGGCCGCACATGCGACAAACTTTGGCCTGCCCAGGGCGGCCCTGACCGAGTCATGCGGGCTGCCCGACAGGCTCAGCACATACTGCGCCAGGTTCTTGAGGTCATCGGCGCTGCCCACGGCGGCGGCCATCGGTGGCATCACCCCCGTGCGCCCCTTGGTCAGGGACTCCTTGATGGCCTCGGGCGTTCCGCCATAGAGCCAGTCCTTATCGGTCAGGTTCGGAAAACCCTTGTTGCCACGCGCATCCGAGCCGTGACACTGAGAACAGTTGTTCATGAACAGGCGCTCACCAATGGCCATCGCCTGGGTGTCCTTGGCCACGTCCTGTGGCGCCATGCCGGTGAACTTGGCGTACAGCGGCGCGACCTCCTGGTTGCCCTTGTCCATCTCGGTCTTGTGCTGACCCAGCGAGGTCCAGCCCAGCTTGCCGGCGTAGGTGCCCAAGCCCGGGTAGAGCGCCAGGTAGACCAAGGAGAACACGATAGTGATGACGAACAGCCAGGCCCACCAGCGCGGCAGCGGATTGTTCATCTCGCGCAGGTCGCCATCCCAGACGTGACCGGTGGTGTTGTCGCTGGCGGTCATGGCTTTGGCCTTGCCGCTGAACCACAGCAGCAGCAGACAGGCCAGAATGCTGACCAGCGTGATCGATGCGACGTAGATCGACCAGAAGTTGCTTGTGAAATCACTCATTTCTTGTTCCTGTTGCAAGTCATTGGTCGTTCTCGAAGGGTAAATTGGCGGCCTGCTCAAAGTCCGCGGCGCGGCTCCTGGAGTAGGCCCAGACCACGATTCCGATAAAAGCCACGAAGCTCAGCACGGTGGCGATGGACCGCAGGGTGTTGACATCCATGATGGGCTCCCTGTCCTTACTTGAGCGTCGTGCCCAGCACTTGCAGGTAGGCCACCATGGCGTCGACTTCGAGCTTGTCCTTGAGCTCCTCGCTGGCCTTGGAGATCTGCTCGTCGGTGTAGGGCACGCCCACCGTGCGCAGCGCCTTCATGTGCGCGGGCATGGAGGCAGCGTCCACCTTGTTCTTGAGCAGCCAGGGGTAGGCCGGCATGTTGGACTCGGGCACCAGATCGCGCGGGTTGTTCAGGTGGTCGATGTGCCACTGGTCGTTGTATTTGCCGCCCACGCGGTGCAGATCGGGCCCGGTGCGCTTGCTGCCCCACTGGAACGGGTGGTCGTAGACGAATTCACCCGCCACCGAGTAGTGCCCATAACGCAGGGTCTCGGAGCGAAATGGCCGGATCATCTGGCTGTGGCAGTTGTAGCAGCCTTCGCGCACATAGATATCGCGCCCGGCGAGCTGCAAGGCGGTCAAGGGCTGCAGGCCCTTGATTGGCTCGGTGGTGGATTTCTGGAAGAACAGCGGCACGATCTCGACCAGCCCGCCCACCAGCAGCACCAGCAGGATGAGCACGATCATCAGGAAGTTGTTGGTCTCGATCTTCTCGTGCGAGAGGCCGCCGCTTGATTTGTTGTGATCCATTTTTGATGTTCCTTATCAGGCGTGGGCTGGGGCGGGAATGGTCACATCCACCGAGCGACCCGCGGTGGCGGTCTTGAGCACGTTCCACAGCATGATCAGCATGCCGCCGAAGTACAACAAGCCACCCAGCAATCGCAGGGCGTAGAAGGGATAGGTGGCCTTGACCGATTCCACAAAGGTGTAGGTCAGCGTGCCGTCGGCGTTGATGGCGCGCCACATCAGGCCTTGCATCACGCCGGCAATCCACATCGCCGCGATATAAATCACGATACCAATCGTGGCCACCCAGAAGTGAATTTCAATCGCCTTGACGCTGTGCATCTGCTTCTGGCCAAACAGGCGCGGAATCAGGTAGTACATGGAGCCCATGGTGACCAGGCCAACCCAGCCCAGGGCGCCGGAATGCACGTGGCCGACGGTCCAATCGGTGTAGTGGGAGAGGGCGTTGACAGTCTTGATTGACATCATCGGACCCTCGAAGGTACTCATGCCGTAAAAGGACAGCGACACGATCAGAAAGCGCAGGATCGGGTCGTCGCGCAGCTTGTGCCAGGCGCCCGACAGGGTCATCACGCCGTTGATCATGCCGCCCCAGCTCGGCGCCAGCAGAATCAGCGAGAACACCATGCCCACCGATTGGGTCCAGTCCGGCAGCGCGGTGTAGTGCAGGTGGTGCGGGCCGGCCCACATGTAGGTGAAGATCAGCGCCCAGAAATGCACGATCGACAGGCGGTAGCTGTACACCGGACGCTCGGCCTGCTTGGGGATGAAGTAGTACATCATGCCCAGGAAGCCCGCCGTGAGGAAAAAGCCCACCGCATTGTGGCCGTACCACCACTGGACCATCGCGTCCTGCACGCCGGCATAGGCCGAGTACGATTTCATCAGGCCGGCGGGGATGGCCGCGCTGTTGACCACGTGCAGCAGCGCCACGGCCAGGATGAAGGCGCCGAAGAACCAGTTGGCCACGTAGATGTGGCGCACTTTGCGGGTGCCCACGGTGCCGAAGAAGACCACCGCGTAGGCGACCCAGACCAGCGTGATGAGGATGTCAATGGGCCATTCAAGTTCGGCGTACTCCTTGCCGCTGGTGTAGCCCAGCGGCAGTGACACGGCGGCGGCCACGATGACGGCCTGCCAGCCCCAAAACGTGAAGGCCGCCAGCTTGTCGCTGAACAGGCGCACGTGGCAGGTGCGCTGCACCACGTAATAGGCCGAGGCAAACAGGCCGCAGCCGCCAAAAGCGAAGATCACGGCGTTGGTGTGCAGCGGGCGCAAGCGTCCATAACTAAGCCACGGAACGCCAAAGTTAAGTTCGGGCCAGGTCAACTGGGCGGCGATGATCACGCCCACCAGCATCCCGACCACCCCCCACACCACCGTCATGATGGCAAACTGGCGCACCACCTTGTCGTTGTAGCTGGCGGCTTGTTGATTTGAAAACACCATATTCACCTTTCCTTCATTTGCTTTAAGTCAAGTCTTGCCTGCGGGCCGTCTCGTGGATTTGAGAAACATCAGAGTTCATCCAATAGTCGATCAATTCTAGAATTCCTTCAGAATGCGTTCACCCTGGGCATCAATGTCTTCGAACTGGCCCTGGTCAATGGCCCACCACAGCCCGCCGAGAATGAAGAAAACAAGGATGACTGACAGTGGAATCAGCAGATACAGTATGTCCATCAGTTTCTCCCCATGCTCTCTTGCTTCATGCAACACAGGTGTCTGCCATGCGCGCGGGAACCGGGCTGTGTCGCGTGATGTGGCATGAACTGCATGAGCGCGCTTTCTTCCCCCAAACCCACTTGAACAAATGCCTGTGCTCTTGATCAACGTGGGAAATACCGATCTTGAACCCATCTCGCCATTCAATCACGAACGGTGCTTTCCTGACCTCAGCTTCTGCAATCATGGGGAGTTCTCGCTATGTGAAATACTGAAACCTGACTCCGTGGCCATTGATGACAGGCCTTGGCACTGATCTGACTGTACACCGCTGTGGAGCGAAGGGTAATACCTCGTATAGCGTATTTTTATACCTATATCGAGGTATGCTTTTCAATTGCAGCCCGCCCAAGCCAGCCCATCACGAACCAACTTGCCTGGTGCTGGCGTTGCTAGCCAGAAACCAGCTTGTTCTGAATCGCGTAGCGCGTCAACTCGGCCACCGTGTGCAAATTGAGTTTGCCCATCAGGTCGCGTCGATGGGTCACCACGGTGGCGTGCGAGATTTGCAGCCTGTCCGCGATTTCTGCGGATGTGCAACCCATGGCGACAAGCTCAAGGACCTGCCGCTGCCGTGCGCTGACGCGAACCGATTTGCCGGATGCTTCCGATCGTTCATGCTCAAGCAGCGCCGGCGGTTTGCCGACCTCGCGTATCAGCGATTCAATACGCCGCAGCAACTCTGAACCTTCCAGATTTAGGCGCTTGTTATCGCTGATATCGAGATGCGTACCGGCCGCGCGCAGCGGTTTTCCCTCGGCGTCGCGGACCACGACCTTGCCGCGATCAAGCACCCAGACCCAGTGACCGTCCTTGTGGCGCAGGCGATGCTCGGATACATAGGCCCGAGTTTCCCCTCTCAGGTGGGCGTCACGAGCGGCTCTGACAAAGGGCCAATCGTCCGGGTGCACCAGTTGCTCCAGACTGCGCGCGTGTGGCTCGATCTCATCCATGCTGTAGCCCAGCATGGCGGCCCAGCGCTCGCTGAACGCGAACTCGCCGCTCGGCACATGCCAATCCCACAGTCCAAGCCCGGAACCGGCCAGCGCGAGTTCAAGCTGTTGTTCACTTTTTTGAATCAGCAGCTCAGCCGCCTTTTGTTCGGTGATGTCTTGCTTGATGGCGACAAAATTCTGAATCGAGCCGTCGCCCGCCGTCACCGGTGCAATCGCCATGGCTTCGTCATACAGGGAGCCGTCTTTGCGTCGATTGATGAGTTCGCCACGCCAGACCTGCCCCGCGAGAATGGTCTCCCACATCAGCCGATAGAACGCGTGATCATGCTTGCCTGAACTCACCAACTGGCTCGGATTGCAGCCGAGCGACTCGTCAAGGGAGTAGCCCGTCATATGCGTGAAGGCAAGATTCGCCCATTCGATTCTTCCTCTGATGTCGGTGATCACGATGCCATTCGCAGCCGAATCCAGGGCCACCTCAAACAGCCGCAGACGCGACTCAAGCTTCGCACGCACCAGTGCATTGCGCATGGTGCGGCCCAGGGCTTGGTAGTCAAACTGGCCTCTGATCAAATAGTCCTGCGCACCGGCCTCCAGGGCGGCGATGGCAAAGTGGTCATCGTCAAGGCCGTTGAGCACGATGATGGGCACATTGGGCAGGGCGGCGTTCATCGCCACCACCGTCGTCATTCCAGACGAATCCGGCAAGGCGGTATTGAGCAGAACCACATTGGGCCTGACCTGGCCGGCCAGCACAATCCCTTCGGCCAGGGTTTTGGCCCAGATGACCGGCGGCTGATCGCCATCACGACAGAATCCTGCGAGCTTCAGAAAGGACTTGATCAGGTCGAAATCGCCCGCTTCATCCTCAACAACAAGGATCGCTATGGCTTGGGCCATGGTGGCACCAGCCCGATCTGGAGTCGCTATGGGTGGCAGAGTATTCAAGAATGTCCTTGGCCGTTTGCGGATCAACCATTGGCCTGGATCCGGTCCATGATCGGGGCGTGAGCATTGAAAACGTTCGCGGGCCCGGGCGCATCTGACCAGACATCACGGTTCACCAGTCAGGTCATGATAAGGCATGGCTCCATGACATCTACTGGTTCAGTCAACTTGAAATGCTGAGCACGCCTATGCAATCGCTTGCTGCGGTCGATTGTCAACTGCACTGGCCCCGCCCGACAGTCGCAAGGCGTTGAGAACGACCAACAAAGAGCTTGCGGCCATGCCCAAGCCCGCCAGCCAGGCCGGCAGCCAACCCAGCACCGCCAGCGGTACGCACATAGCGTTGTAGAGCGCCGCCCACGCCAGATTCTGGCGCACCACACGCATGGTACGCCCCGCCAACGCGAGCGACTGCGCCACCATGCGCAGGCCGTCGCCCAGAATGACAAAGTCCGCCCTTGCCTGCGCCAGCGGCACTGCATGGCCCAACGCGAACGACACATGCGCCCCGGCCAGCGCCGGGCCATCGTTGAGGCCATCGCCCACCACCGCCACGCGGCGCCCGGCGCGCTGGGCGGCACGCATGACTTCCAGCTTGTCATCCGGACTGCAGCCACCGCGCGCCTGATCGATACCCAATCGTGCCGCGACCACTTGCGTGGCGGCGGGACTGTCGCCCGACAGTATTTGCACTCGAATGCCGCGCGCCTGCAGGTCCTTGATCAGGCCCACAGCGTCGGGTCGCAGTTCCTCTATCAACTCGAAGGAAGCCAGCCAGCCTTGATCGTCCGCCAGACTGGTCTGAACCGCCGCATCGTGCCCTTGAGCGGGTCCGCAGAAGCTGGCGGAACCGAGGCGAAACGCACGCGCCGGGGCATCCCCCTTAACGGGCGAAACCAGACCCGCAACGCCCTGCCCCGCCACTTCCGTGACGGCACTCGCCACCCAGCACTCACTGACGCCGTGCATGCGGGCGGCGACGTCGATCGCGCGCGATACCGGATGCAGTGAATGCCGGGCCAGCGCGGATGCCATGGCCAGTGCCTGTTGCGCGGTGACGCCGGGTCGCACGGTGATCGCCCCCAGGCCCATCTGGTCACGGGTCAAGGTTCCGGTCTTGTCAAAGATGACTTCATCCACTTCCGCCAAGGCCTCCAGGGCTGGCAAGCTGCGCACCAGCACGCCTCGGCGGGCCAGTTGACCAGCCGCGGCCAGCATCGCCGCTGGCGTGGCCAGCGACAGGGCGCAAGGGCAAGTCACGATCAATACCGCAACAGCGACCATCAACGCGTGCGCAGGGTCGCGTTGCCATCCATACGCCGCCGCCCCTGCCGCAGCAAGCAGCACCGCAATCACGAACGGCTTTGCAATGGCGTCGGCCAGACGGGCCACACCTGGCCGCGACAGGGCGGCGCTCTCCATCAAGGCGGCGATCTGCGCAAAGCGGGTATTCTGGCCGGTCTGCTCCACGCGCACCTGCACCACCGACGTCAAGTTGTGACTGCCGGCCAGCACCTGGCTGCCAAGCCCACGCGCCAGCGGCAGGGCTTCACCCGACAGCAGCGCCTCATCGACCTGAGTCTGCCCCTGCATGATGCATCCATCGGCGGGGAAGGTCTCACCCGCGACAACCTGCACCAGATCGCCCGCCACCAGCCGCGCCACCGCGACGCGCGTGGTCGTGCCATCCGCGTTCACCCGCAGAACGCTGTCGGGCAAACGGTTCAGCAAGGCTTCCAGGGCACCGGCGGTGCGGTCTCGCAAACGCAATTCCAGCCATCGGCCCGACAGCAGAAAGAACACGAACATGGTGAGCGAATCAAAATAGACCTCGCGACCGAAGACGCCCTGCGGGTCAAACGTGCCCGCCGTGCTGGCGACGAATGTGATGAGCATGCCCAGTGCCACGGGCAAATCCATGCTGACCTGCCGATTCACAACGTCGCGCCAGGCGGCCCGAAAGAACGGCCCGCAACTGAACAGGATGACCGGTAGGGTCAGCACCCACGAGGCCCAACGCAGCAGGCGCTCCATCTCGGCACTGAGGTCGCCCGGTGCCGCGACGTAGGCCGGGTAGGCGTACATCATGACCTGCATCATGCACAGGCCCGCCACCAGCCAGCGCCACAGGGCGCGCCGAGCCTCGTGCAGGCGCCGTTCACGCGCGAACACATCGTTGGCGGGAACCGCGCGATAGCCTGCCGCGCGCACGGCGTGCAGCCAGCGCGACGGCTTGACCCGCGACGCGGACCACCGCAGGCGGGCGCGGTGGCTGGCGGCGCTGACCTCCACCGACTGCACACCGGGAACTTGTCGCAGCGCGCTCTCGATGGTGATCGCGCAAGCCGCGCAATGCATGCCTTCGATCACAAGATTGGACTCCCACAGGTCGGACGCTTGGTCGAGCGGCTTGCCAAATGCCGCCCATTGCTGGGGGTCGTCCAGCACGCTGTCTTCACTTGCCGGCGCTACGAGGGAGGTGTCACTGGACGCATGCATGGGAAGTGGGCAGTTTACTTGACAACCATCAAGGCAAACGGCCATTGCTGGAGTAAGCTGCGGGCTTCCACCCACTAGGAGTTCTCATGTACGAACGCATTCTGGTCGCTACCGACGGATCGACCCTGTCCAAGAAAGCGGTCAACAGTGCCATCGCGATGGCCGCGCTGACTGGCGGCGAACTGGTCGCCCTCAAAGTTGTGCCGCGTTACCCGCAGAGCTATTTCGAGGGCGGTCTGGCCCTGCAGGTCAGCGAGGTCGCGCGGGTCGAAAAGCAGTGGGCGGATGACGGGCAGGCGGTGGTCGATGCGGTCAAGAAGGCAGCGCTGGCCAAAGGCGTCACCACCAAAGCCGTCACGGTCAAGTCAGATATCGTCTCGGAAGCCATCATCGCGGCCGCCAAGAAGCACAAATGCGACCTGATCGTGATGGCCTCGCACGGCCGGCGCGGCATCAAGCGCCTGCTGCTGGGCAGCGAGACCCAGCACGTATTGACCCACTCGCACGTGCCGGTGCTGGTGCTGCGCTGAAGCGGCCGGCAGCGCTTGATTGACGGCCCTTATATGCTACTGTTTTAGTAGCATACAAAGCCCGTCAGCCTGATCGGTAAAGCGCTGCCGGATGTCCAGCACCTCGGCCCAGGCGCTCAGGAAGGCCGCCACGCATTGGGGGTCGAAATGGGTGCCTGAGTGGTCTCGCAGGTGTTGGGCCGCCTGCTCCAGCGGCCAGGCCTTCTTGTAGGGGCGCTCGGACGTCAAGGCATCAAACACATCCGCGACCGCCACGATGCGGCTGAACAGGGGGATCGCTTCGCCGGCGAGCCCATTGGGGTAGCCGCTTCCATCGTACTTTTCGTGGTGCGCCAGGGCAATGTCCGCGCCAGCCTGTAGCACACGGGAGGCACTGCCCTTGAGCAAGTCGTGCCCATAGACGGCGTGCTGCTTCATGATCTCAAACTCGGCAGCGTCCAGCCGGCCAGGCTTGAGCAAAATCGTGTCTGCAATGCCCACCTTGCCGATGTCGTGCATCGGCGCGGCTTCCAGCAACAGGTC
The DNA here is from genome assembly GCA_030685025.1 of Rhodoferax sp. Lineage (GTDB taxonomy): Bacteria > Pseudomonadota > Gammaproteobacteria > Burkholderiales > Burkholderiaceae_C > Rhodoferax_D. The sequence continues at coordinate 201,166 of JAUXWC010000281.1, read as the reverse complement.
CAGATCGGCCGCCGGTAGCTTCATCACAAAGCCTATCAATTGCGCGTAATGCGCCATGCGCAGAATGTGCGCGCCCGTTTCCGGGTCGCGGTACTCGGCCGCTCGGGACAAGCGCCACACGGTCTCGCGCTCGCGCTGCAGTATTTCGGCGGTCGCCTTTCGCACCTCGTCGGCCAGCCAGGCGGCGCGATCAGCCAGCTTGCGTTGCACGTCACTAAGGTTAAGCATGTTCTGGGTGCGCGCCAGAAACTCGATCTTGTCGACCGGCTTGGTCAGGAAGTCGTTGGCTCCAACGTCCAGCGCCCGGTAACGCACCGGTCGTTGATCGCTGGCGGTGACCATCAGGGCCGGAATGCCTTCTTTGCCTGCGATCGCGCGAAACTGACGAATGAACTCGATGCCGTCGAGCTCGGGCATCATGTAGTCGACAATCAACAAATCGAAATCATGGCTCTTCGCCCACATCAGCGCCTCGGACGCCGAGGAAAACGCACTGGTGTCACAGTCCCCCAGTTTCTTGACCAGGGCGGAAAACAGAGCCAGGTTAACCTCATTGTCATCAACGATCAGAACATGGTGTGCCATGGTGTCTTTCTGTTGGGGTCAAGTCGCGCCGGGTCAACGCTCGTTGGTTCGCTCTGACAAGGCCTGCACCAAGGCATTCACCTCCAGAACCATTTGCTGCGACAACGCGCCAAAGTGCTCGGTGGCACCGCGAGAGGCGGCCAGCTCAAGTCGTTGAGCCAGCGCGCGGGCAGGTTCGGCCCCGAACATGCCCAGCGTGCCCTTGAGCGCATGCGCACATTGCAGCACCGCCTGCGAGTCAGCTCTTTCAATCGCTGGCACCAGCTTCTGGCGCTCCTGCGGCCACTGGGTGAGAAAGGCACCCGAAATGATGTCAACCACTTCCTGGTCGGCTCGCAGCAAGGCCGCGGCATAGTCAAAAACCGGCATTGGACGTGCTTCGTGTCCCACCGCTTGCGCCACCAGCGGTGCGAGCGAGTCGGGTCGGCTGCGCGCCACCTCGTTGAGCATTTGCCGCAGCTTGCGGGCTCTGACCGGTTTGGAGATGTAATCGTCCATGCCGGCCTGCAGGCACAGGCGCCGATCCTCCGGCGAGGCATTGGCGGTCATGGCGATCACATGCGTGTGAGCCCCGGGCTGCAGCGTGCGCAGTTGCCGCGTAGTCTGCAGGCCATCCAACTGCGGCATCATCATATCCATCAACACCACGTCAAAGCGTTGCAACGACAGCAGCGCCAGGGCCTGCGCGCCATCGTCCACCAATTCGACCGTGTGACCCCAGCGGCGCAGCAAGGTCAACGCCAGTTTCTGGTTGATCGGGTCGTCTTCCACCAACAGCACGCGCAATGCGCCCTGCTCTTCACGCAAAGAGTGGCGGGTGATCAGCGGCTCGCCGCGACTCGAGCCAGGGTTCAGGATTCTGGTCAGGGCCAGCAGCAGTTCATCGCGCGCCATCGGCTTGGACAAGTAGCCAACAAAGCCCACCTCGCGTGAGCGCTCGGCGTCACCCTTGAGGCCGGCCGAGGACAACATCACCATTGGCAAGTCGGCACAGATCGCCAACTCCCGCAGTCGGACCGCGGTCTCGAAACCGTCGAGCCCTGGCATGCGGGCGTCGATCAATGCCAGGTCAAAGCGCGGCGCATCGGCGCCGCGGGACTGCAGCCGCGCCACCGCCACCGAACCGGACTCCAGCGCCGACACCGTCACGCCCACGCCTTCGAGCGTTTGACGCAGCCAGGTGCGGTTTTCCACGCTGTCGTCAATCACCAGCATCCGCTGCCCGGCCAGTTCGGCTACGCAGAGCGGGCCAGTTCGATGCAGCGAGTCCAGAGCAAAGCCCAGCATGAACTGGAACACACTGCCGCGCCCCACCTCGCTGTCCACCCAAATCCGCCCGCCCATGGCCTCCAACAGGCGCGCCGAAATCGTGAGACCCAAGCCAGTACCGCCATACAAGCGCGTAATGGAGCTGTCCTGCTGGGTAAACGCCTCGAAGATGGCACCCAGTTTGTCTGGCGCAATGCCAATGCCGGTATCACGAACCGAGAACTGCAGGTCGCAGTGCCCGGCGCTGGTGGCCACCTGGCACAGCTTCAGCACTACCTCACCGCGCTCGGTGAACTTGATCGCGTTGCCAAGCAAATTGAGCAATACCTGTCGCAAACGCCCGGGGTCGCCCAGCACGCGTAGCGGCACCTCTGGGTCGATCTGAGACAGCAACTTCACACCCTTGCGATGCGCCTGAAAGGCAACGGTCTTGACGGCGTCGCTCACCAGGCGCCCGAGGTCAAACGCAATGGTCTCGACCAGCACCTTGCCAGCCTCGATCTTGGAGAAATCGAGGAGGTCGTTGATAACCCGCAACAGCGCGGTTGACGACGATTGCACGACCTCCAGGTACTCTCGCTGCTCCGGATCCAGGTCGGTATCGAGCGCCAGTTCGGTCATGCCAATGACGCCGTTCATCGGGGTGCGAATCTCATGGCTCACATTCGCCAGGAAGTCCGATTTGGCGCGACTGGCGGCCTCGGCGGCATCCTTGGCCAGGCGCAGTTCCTCGGAGGACCGGCGTTCGGTGCTGACATCGTGCCAAATGCCGGTGAACACCGTCGAACCGTCCTCGGCCAGGTCCGGCTCCGGATTGATCTCGCCGCGAATCCAGCGTTGCTCCCCGCCAGGCAAGGTGATCCGGTATTCGTCGCGCCAAGGCACGCGCAGTCGCGCCGCCTCGAATACACCTTGCAGCACGCGCTGGCGGTCAGCCTCCACGACTTGTTTGATCGCGACGCCAGCGTCGTCCATCAGTGCCTCACGATCAAGCCCACGAACTTCTTGCACCCGGTCCGATAGAAAGGTGTAGCGAATGCGCCCCGCGCCAACCTGCCACTGAAACACCGCACCCGGCACCGTGTTGGCAATTCGCCGGACACGTGCCTCGGCTTGCTGCAGCGCCACTTCCATGCGCTGGCGCTGCGCCATATCGGCGCGAATGGCCACCCCCAGATCGGCCATCAGGACCGAGAGCGTCTCCAGGCTGCTGTGCGTCGGCGGTGCCGGGTCGCCGCCAAGCGACGCCAGCAAGCTGCTGGCGGTGGCGCGCAGCGATTCAATGGCCCGCAGTCGCCCCGCCAACTCCCCACGCAAGCGGTCATTGGCATGTGTCAACTCCGTCGAGCTGAGTTGCAGGCTGCGGGTCTTGAGATCGAGGTCGCGATCACTCTGACTATAGGCCTCGTCCACCCGCGCCAAGAGAGCGCCCAAACCAGTCAGGACCGTTGCCGCTTGCGGCGAGTGACTCGACGTGGTCGTCAGCTCCAGCAGCACCGCCTCAAGCTGCGCCTCATCCACGCCGAGCAGGCGTTTGACTTGACGGGCCAGAAGCTTGTGCATACGCGAGCGTGGCGCCGGTCCGTCAGGTCTCGGCCAGATAGGTCACGGTCATGGTCTGGTTGTGCAGCTTGCAGTCCACGCCACGGGTGAAGGGGCTGATCTCGCCATACGAGTAAAAGCCCGCCAGCATGGCGCCCTGGCCAAATACGCCGGCCACGGCCTCCACCTCTTCATCGACCCGCCCGCCCATCACCAGTTTGCGCCCCACGCAGCTCACCAGCAGGGCCAGGCCCTGCCCCGGATGGGTGCCCATCTTGAGCGCCGCCTGGGCCGCGGCCTCGGCGCCCTCCACCAGCGCGTCGGTGCTGGCATGCATCAGTCGCAGGTAACCGTCGGGCTCAATCTCGCCAGCCAGGGTAAGGCTGCCCCGAGCCTCATCGACACCCAAAATGGTCCGAATCAGACCGACCTCATTATGGTCAGCGCCGAGCATGGCAAAGGGAAACAGCAAGCCCGAGGCGGGCAGGTCTTTGGCGTAGTCGCCGAGGTAGCGCTTGTAGATGTCCAGCGCGGGTTCGCCGTCGAGTTCAAACAGCACATTGCGCTCACAACGGGTGACCTTGCGCGCCGCGCCAAACGGTGACCAGCCGCCGAAGGAACCATGCGAAAAAATCAATCGCTCGCCGTACAGACCGACACACACCAGCCGGTCGCTACTCAAGCCTTCGTCATCAAGCACCCAGGTTTTCTCGAAGGCGCCACCGTCGCCAGCCAAACCACCGGTGATCGGCACCTGGACCCCGATCACCTCGGTCAAGCCGGCCAGCACAGCGCTGCCGTTGATCTGAATTCCCTGGCCCAGCAGCAGCACCGCGCGCAGACCGTCCAACACCAGGGCCTGCCCCAGGCGCCGACCGGCTGCCAGCGAATCGTCCATGCTGACCAGGCGCGTCGAGGCCAGCGCCACCTTGGTGGATTCGAAGTGAACGGCGGTCACCACGCAACTGCCATCGCCCACACCGTCAGCGGCAATCTCACCCGCCGTCGAGCATCCGATGTGATGTGCCGTGGTGAGGGCGCCCAGCAGGGCCGCGCTGCATGACTGGAGAAGCGGGGCCGCACCAAACGTCAGGACAAGTTGGGGCTGCAGTGCCGCCAGAACCCTGAACGCAGGCTCGGCCCCATCGGAATCTCGAAGGACAACTTGTTTGACTTTCATGGACACTCCAACGTTTATTCATCGTCCGGCAAACACGTCACCATAACGCTCGCGTAACAGTTTCTTCTGAACCTTGCCCATGCTGTTGCGAGGCAAGGTTGGCACCACCACACAATGCTTGGGAATCTTGAAATTGGCCAAGCGTTGTTTCAGTGTAGCCAGCAGCACATCGGGCCGCAACACGGCACCCGCTCGGGCAATCACCACTGCGACCCCGACTTCTCCGAAGTCGGGGTGCGGCACACCCACCACGGCACTTTCCTGCACACCTGCAATCTCGTTGATGCAGGCCTCGATTTCAGCCGGGTAGACGTTGTAGCCACCACTGATGATGAGGTCCTTGCTGCGCCCGACAATCGTCACGTAGCCGTCCACATCCACCTTGCCCACATCACCGGTGCGAAAGTAGCCATCAAGGGTGAACTCCTCGGCGGTCTTCTGTGGCATGCGCCAGTAGCCCTTGAACACGTTGGGTCCCTTGACCTCGATGCCGCCAACTTCGCCGACCGGCACCACCCGACCTGCATCATCGGTGACGCGCAGACCCACGCCAGGCAACGGGAAACCGACCGTGCCACCGCGTCGCTCGCCCATCTGCGCAAAGTAAGGATTGGAGGCCAGCATGACGGTCTCGCTCATGCCATAGCGTTCCACAATGGAGTGCCCGGTGCGCTGGCGCCAAGCCTCAAAGGTTTCGATCAGCATCGGTGCCGAGCCGGAGATGAACAAACGCATGCCCTGAATCGCCTCGCGATTCAGGCCGGGCTCGGCCAGCAGACGCACATACAGGGTAGGCACCCCCATGAACACGGTGGCCCGGCACATCGCCTGCAGCGCCAGCTTGGGGTCAAAGCGGGACAGCCAGATCATCTTGCTGCCATTGAGCAAGGCGCCGTGAATCGCCACGAACAGGCCGTGCACATGAAAGATCGGCAGCGCATGAATCAGCACATCCCCACCCTGCTCGGCACTGCGCCAGCCCCAGTAGTCCTTCAACACCCGCGCGTTGCTCAACATGTTGCCATGCGTCAACATGGCGCCCTTGCTGCGGCCGGTGGTGCCGCTGGTGTAGATGATGACTCCCAGATCGTCGCTCCGGCTGTTCACCACGGTGTGCTGGTCGGAGCACTGGGCGGCACGCTGCAACAGCGAACCAGTGCGGTCATCATCAAGGGTGAAGACATGGCCAGTGCCGGCGGTGAAAGCCAGCTTGCTGACCCAGCCGAAATTGCGCGTGGCGCAGACCACCACCGACGGCTCGGCATCGCCAATGAAGTACTCGATCTCGGCGCTCTGGTAGGCGGTATTGAGCGGCAGAAAGACGTAGCCCGCGCGCAGGGTCGCCAAATACAGCAACATCGCTTCGACCGACTTTTCAACCTGCACGGCAATGCGTGCACCCGTCGGCAGACCCAGCGACACGAGCAGATTGGCCAGCATGGCCGAGGCACGGTCCAGATCACGCCAACTGTAGAACAGACCATTGTCGGTCTCGACCGCAACGCCATCCAGATCGGCCGGGAATGCCGCGCGCAGGGCGGCATACAGGTTGCTGTTGTTTGCTTGGTGCTGGGTCGAGACGGTCATGGGGTGAGCGGTTCGGGATCAGAAACGGGGTTCGCGTTTGTCGACGAAGGCGATGACGCCTTCGCGGTGTTCGTCGGAGCTAGCATAAGTATAGGCATTCGACAGCACTTGTGCTACTGAATTGATAGCTGACTGAGCCGACTGGTATTGGTCAGGGCCACGATTCAGTGCACGAAGGGTTTGTTTGTTCCGGCGCGCGGCCTGAGGCGCCAAGCGGGCGACGCGCGCCGCAGTCGCTTGCGCGTCGGCTGCCACCAGATCGTCGGCGAGTATCCGGCTCAAGAATCCGCGTGTGTGCATCTGGGTGGCGTCAAACACCGCAGCTTCCAACAGCATCTGGCGCGCCGTCAGCGCGCCGGCCTCGCGCATCACCAGCGCGGCCTCTCGCGGCGCCATGGGGAAGCCCAAGCGGGCAATTGGTGCGCCAAAACGTGCGGACGCACCTGCAATACGAATGTCGCAACAACTCGCGATCTCGACCCCCGCGCCCATGCAGTGGCCCTCAATCTGCGCCACCAACGGTACATCGCAGGCCAACATCGCCTGGAGCCCACCCCACACCTCGTCTTCGTGAAAGGCGCGCAGGCTGTCCTCCTCAAACCGGAATGCGGCGTACTCCGAGATATCACCGCCCGCGCAAAAGTGCCCGTCCCGTCCGCGCACCACCACGCAGCGCAGACTGGTGCTGGCCTGAACCGCCTCGAATACCGAGCGCAACTCACGCCACATCGCGCGCGTCATGGCGTTGAGCCTGCCCGGGTGGCTGATGGTGACCGAGCCCACTGCGCCGGTCTGCTCAAACTCTATCGCGCCCGTCACTGGAGTACCTTGGTGCTGCGCACTGCGGTGCGAACTTGCTTGAGGCGGCTCGGCGCGGCGCTTGGCTGAACCTGGTTGGGATGGCGCATGCGCCGTCAATCCAGCTTGGCACCGGATGCTTTGACCACTGCGGCCCAGCGTTTGACCTCGGCTCCCACAAAGGCGCCGAACTGAGCAGGAGTGAGATTGCCGAACTCGGCGCCATTGCTGGCCCAGATGGCCCTGAGCTCATCGGTCGCCACTGCGCGGCGCACCTCTTCGACAATGCGTACCTGCACCTCGGGCGGCGTGCCTTTGGGCGCCCACAAACCATACCAAGTGGTGACCGTGTAGTCCGATAAGCCAAGCTCGCCCGCGCAAGGAACATCGGGGAACGCCGGATTGCGCTTCAAACCCGACACCATCAAGGCCTTGATGCGTCCGCCCTTGATGTGCGCGGCCGATGAGCCCAGGCCGTCAAACATCATGTCGACGTTGCCCGAGATCAGGTCCTGCAAGGCTGGCCCGGCGCCCCTATACGGAATATGGGTGATGAAGGTCCTGGTTTGCTGCTTGAACAGTTCACCAGCCAGGTGGTGCGAAGTGCCACTGCCGGCCGAGCCGTAGTTCATGCGCCCCGGGCTTTTACGCACCTGTTCCAGGAAGGCCTTGAAGTCGCCCGGCACCAACTTCGGATTGACCACCAGCACTTGCGGGACGTTGGCCAGCAGCGTCAATGGCACGAAGTCATGGCCAATGTCGTAGTCCAGTTTGGGATACATCGAAGGCGCAATGGCATGATGGACGGCACCCATGAACAGCGTGTAGCCGTCCGGCGCCGCCCGGGCAGCGATGCTGGCGCCGACGGTACCTCCCGCGCCGCCACGGTTGTCGATGATGAGTTGCTTGCCAGTCAGCTTGGCAAACTGCGCCGACAGCGGCCGCGCAAAGGCGTCGGTGCCGCCACCCGCCGGGAACGGAACCACCACGGTCACCGGCTTGGCGGGCCACGCGCCCTGGGCCTGGCTGCCCAAGGCGTAGCTGGCAATACTTGCCCCGGCCACGCGCAGTACGACGCGCCGATTAATCTCTGATGCCATGTTTGCCTCCTGTATGAATGAAGTGAAACAGTCCCGCTAGAACTGCAGACTGGTAATTTCCGCGGACACCGGTATCCGCCCTTGTGCGAGCATGGCACGGTGCTTGTCCAGACGCTTGAGATCGTAGAGATAGTTGACCATCAGGCCGCACGCCTGTTTCTGCCCTTTGACGGACGGGTCCGCAGCCCAGTTCAGCCTCTCTATGCGCGCGCCGTTGCCCAGGTGAAAACGCGCAACTGGATCAAGCGGCTTGCCGTCAACCAGTTCCCGCGCCAGATAGTGGGCGGCGCAGCGCATCACCAAGTGGTGCACGGGGGATTTTGGGTCGAGATCCAGCGGCCTGTCGACTGCCGTCAGCAGAGACGCCGCCGCCACCGCTCCGCCTGGTAAGACGCGTGCGAGTTCGGCGCGCGCCTGGTCATCAAGCCGGTCCAGCATGGACTGTGCGTTCTTGGCAAGCCAGGCACGAAAGCCCGGAATGGGCGACAGCGTGGCGAAGGTCTTGAGTTGCGGAAACTCAAGCTTGAGTGTCTCCACCACCCGCTTGATCAACGAGTCGCCGAAGCTCACGCCGCGCAGACCGCTTTGCGTGTTGCTGATCGAATAGAAGAGCGCCACCGTCGCTTTGTTCAGGTCGGCCGCGTCCGCGGATTCGTCCAGCAAAGGCGTGACACTGGACGCCATTTCGTCAGCCAGTGCGACCTCGACAAAGATCAGGGGTTCGTCGCTCAGGCGCGGATGAAAGAACCCGTAGCAGCGCCGGTCGGAATCAAGCCGGTTTTTCACGTCGGCCCAGCTCTTGATGTCGTGCACGGCTTCGTACTTGATGAGCTTTTCGATCAAGGACGCAGGCGAATCCCAACTGATGCGCCGCAACTCCAGAAAGCCCACGTCAAACCAGGTGGAGAACATGTACTCCATCTCGACATCCAGCGCCTGCAGGCGCCGGTCGAACTTCAGGTCGCCGAGCATGTCGGCACGCAAGTCAACCAAGAACCGTATGCCTTCTGCAAACGCGCTGAAACGCTGCAGCAAGCGCCTGCGCGGCGACACCGTCGCGCGACGGAAATACACCTCGGCCGCAGCTTCGTCGGGCGTGCCGACAGCCGCCGAGAATTGCGCTTGCGCCACTTGAACGATTTTGGGATCGGCCACGAATTGCTCGCTCATCAGCAGCCACATATCGCGGCGCTGCGCCGCCGGCGCCTTGGCATACCAGCGTGCCACACCCATAGCGCGTCGGCCACCCTCGACCTCGCTGACTTGCGGGTCGACGATCGCTTTCAGTTCCGTCAGCGTGCGACGCAAAATACGCGGCGACAAGGCCTCCTGCTTGCGACGCAAGGTCGCCGCCAGCCGTTCGCCAGTGGACCGCTCCAGCGATTGCGGGTGCGCCAGCAGGTCCGACATCGTGCGACCAAGCCAGCCGGACGTGTTCATGCCAGCCGCCTGCTTTTCTGCTCGCGCGCCAGTTCACGCAGCGCCACCCTCTGGCGCGACAGATGTGTTCGCATGGCGGCCTCGGCGCCTTCGCTGTCGTGCACCCGCAAGGCGGCGTGGATCGCCAGATGTTCACTCAGGCTTTGGTCGAGACGGCCGGGCGCATGCAATTGCGCCAGCCGCGCGAGCTTGAGGATCTTGCGCAAGTCGGCGATCACCTGGGCCAACCAGCGGTTGTTGGCCAGGGTGATGATGGCCTCGTGGATGGCGAAATTGGTGGCGTAGTAGTCGTTGATGCACCTGGCCTTGGCATGTTTTTGCAGGCGCTCGTGCAGCACGTCCAGCGCGGCAATGTCCGCATCCGTTGCGTTGCGCGCGGCCTCGAAGGCGCATCGCCCTTCCAGGAGGGCAATGACGGGGAAAATGTCATCGAGGTCCTGCTCCGTGACCTGCGCCACAAAGCTGCCCCGGCGCGGCTCATGCCGTACCAGGCCCTCGGCACTCAGAACCTTGAGCGCCTCACGCAGCGGCGTGCGCGAGATCTTCAGGCTCAGGCACAGCGCCGCCTCGTCAAGGAAACTGCCCGGCGCCAATTCCCCGGCAAAAATCTGCTCCCGCAGCCGCACTGCGACTTCGTCGTGCAGGGAGTTGTGAACTGGGCGCATGGCGGGTGCTGGCTGCGGGAAGGGGAGTCCCTGACGAGGGCCTTGATCAGTCTCAATAATTATGTGTAATTATGAAAGCGGGACACCGCCCGCACAAGGTCCGGCGCCCCCGGACAAACCCGAATGCAAAACGCCTTTAGACCCTGGCGCGCCGATGGGACCAGAGCCAAAGGCCGATGCCACCGAGGACCATCGGGACACACAGCCACTGCCCCATGCTCATCCCGAAAGCCAGGAGCCCCAAATAATCGTCGGGCTCACGGAAAAACTCGGCCACGAAGCGAAACACGCCATAACCAACCAAGAAGACGGCACTCACCTTGCCCATGTCTCTGGGCTTGCGTGCGTACAGCCACAACAGGACGAACAGCAACAGCCCTTCCATCAGAAACTGGTACACCTGCGACGGGTGGCGTGGCAAATCACCGGCACCCCGAAACACCATGCCCCAGGGCAGCGACGGATCGGCCAGCCGTCCCCACAATTCCCCATTGATGAAATTACCCGCCCGCCCGGCGGCCAGACCGGTGGGCACACAGGGCGCCACGAAATCCATCACCTGCAGCCAGGGTCGCTGGCGCGAGCGTGCAAACCACACCATCGCCAGCAACACACCGACCAGGCCGCCGTGAAAACTCATGCCGCCCTGCCAAATCGCAAACACCTCCAGCGGATGTGCCAAGTAATAGGCGGGCTTGTAGAACAGGCAGTAGCCGATGCGTCCGCCCAGAACTACCCCCACCACACCCAGGAACAGGATGTCTTCCACATCGCGGCGCTGCCACGCGCCAGGCCCCTTGATCGAGGCAAATGGTTCGTGGCGCAAGCGCCGCAGGCCCAGCAGCATGAACAGACCAAATGCTGCCAGATAAGTTAAACCGTACCAGTGGATTGCCAGAGGACCGAGTTGCAGGGCGACCGGATTGATTTGGGGATGAATCAGCATGTTGTGATTGTGCCTGCTGCCACAGGCGGCACCAACATCACGCCAGTTGACGCTGCAACCAATGTGCGTGACACGCAAACTGCCAAGCGGCGCACGCTGAACAGCCGACATCCGACGATCAGTTGAGGACAGAGCGTCGCTGCGCTCCGGTCTGTCCCGCAAAGTCTCAAAGTTAGCGACGTTTTCTCTTCTTGGCGAGGGCACCCATGGCGTCGCGGTTTTTGTCGATGCGCGCTTGGCGGCGCTTGTCCTCGCGTTCCATCGCCCGGCGCTTGGTGTAGCCGGACGAATCCGCCCACGCCCACCACACCACCGCCAAGGCAAAGGGGATCAGAACCATCCACCATTCCCAGGCCGCCACCGGGCCGATCTCGAGGTACTTCAAGACCAGCAACACCACGCCCAGACCCAAGAAATACATGACAATCTCCAGATTTAATTGTGGTTTTTGTCGGCGGTACGTCAACCACTTTTCATACAATCACGTTGTTTAACTGTAACCCAACCCCACTAGGAAAACCATGAAACGTGCTCTCTTTACTCTCATCGCCGCTGTTGTTGTGGCTGCCCCCGCAATGGCCGATGAGGCGCTGGCCAAGTCCAAGAACTGCATGGCCTGCCATACGATGGACAAGAAAGTTGTCGGCCCGTCCTACAAAGACGTTGCCAAGAAATACGCTGGTCAAAAAGATGCCGCCGACATGCTGGCCGTCAAGGTCATCAAGGGTGGTTCTGGCGTGTGGGGTCCGGTGCCCATGCCCGCCAACGCTCAAGTCAATGATGCGGACGCGAAGAAATTGGTGGCCTGGATCCTGGCGGCCAAGTAACTCCGGTTGACCCGTCGAAAAAGCCCGCTGAGTAATCAGCGGGTTTTTTTGTGGTGGTTGTACCGGGTTTGCGCGGCAATCCACCGAGGATTTCCCGAACACCTATCGCCCGTGGAGCGACCCCTCAATACGCTTGACCAAGCTGATCGAGAATCGCCGGATTCTCCAGTGTCGAGGTGTCCTGTGTCACCGCTTCACCCTTGGCCAGCGAACGCAGCAAACGGCGCATGATCTTGCCCGAACGCGTCTTGGGCAGATTCTCGCCAAAACGGATGTCTCTTGGCTTCGCTATCGGGCCGATCTCCTTGGCCACCCAATCACGCAACTCCTTGGCGATGGCCTTGGCCTCGTCGCCGGTGGGGCACGAACGCTTGAGGACCACAAAGGCACAAATGGCTTCACCGGTCAGCTCGTCGGGACGACCGACCACTGCCGCTTCGGCCACCAGATCCGATTTGGCCACCAGCGCCGACTCGATCTCCATGGTTCCCATGCGGTGACCCGACACGTTAAGTACATCGTCAATGCGACCGGTGATGCGGAAGTACCCGCGGTCGAGACTGCGCACCGCGCCGTCGCCCGCCAAATAGATCGTGCCACCCATTTCTTCGGGAAAGTAGCTCTTCTTGAAACGCTCCGGGTCGTTCCAGATGGTGCGAATCATGGCTGGCCACGGGCGCTTGACGACCAGCATGCCGCCCGACCCATTGGGAATGTCGTTGCCGGCCTCGTCCACGATAGCAGCCATGATGCCTGGCAAGGGCAAGGTGCAACTACCCGGCACCAGGGGCGTTGCGCCGGGCAGCGGTGTCATCATGTGACCGCCGGTCTCGGTCTGCCAGAAGGTGTCCACAATCGGGCAACGCTCGCCGCCAACGTGTTTGTAGTACCACATCCAGGCTTCCGGGTTGATCGGTTCACCCACCGAGCCGAGAATGCGCAAGCTGCTCAAGTCCGAGCGCGCCGGATGCACGGCGGCATCACCCTCTGCCGCCTTGATCAGTGATCGGATGGCAGTCGGCGCGGTGTAGAAAATCGTGCACTTGTGACGCTCGATCATTTGCCAGAAACGGCCCGCGTTCGGATAGGTCGGCACACCTTCAAAAATGATCTGCGTGGCGCCGGCGGCCAATGGTCCGTAGGCGACATAGGTATGGCCCGTGATCCAGCCGATATCGGCGGTACACCAGAACACGTCCTCGGGCTTCAAATCAAAGGTCCAGTCCATCGTCAGCTTGGCCCACAGCAGGTAGCCGCCGGTGGAATGCTGCACGCCCTTGGGCTTGCCCGTCGAGCCCGAGGTGTACAAGATGAACAGGGGATGCTCGGCCCCCACCATCACCGGCGCACAGTCGGCACTCTGCCCGGCCAGCGCCTGCGCGAAGGTCTTGTCGCGCCCCGCCACCATGTTGCAGGCGCTCTGGGTGCGCTCGTAGACGAAGACGGTCTTGATGGACTCGCAGCCGCCCATGGCCAGCCCCTCGTCGACGATGGCCTTGAGGGGTAGCTCCTTGCCACCGCGCATCTGGAAATTGGCGGTCACCACCGCCACCGCGCCCGCGTCGATGATGCGCTCCTGCAGCGCCTTGGCGGAGAAGCCACCGAACACCACGCTGTGCGTGGCGCCAATGCGCGCGCACGCTTGCATCGCCACCACGCCTTCGAGCGTCATCGGCATGTAGATCACCACCCGGTCGCCTGGTCGGACACCATCGGCCATGAGCGCATTGGCGAACTGCGACACCATGGACAGCAGTTCCCGGTAACTGGTCTGGGTCACCGTGCCATCGTCGGCCTCGAAAATCACGGCGGTCTTGTTCTCGACCGGTGTGCCCATGTGCTTGTCCAGGCAGTTGGCCGAGGCATTGAGTTCACCGTCGTCAAACCACTTGTAGAACGGCGCCTTGCTTTCGTCCAGGGTGCGCGTGAAGGGCTTGCTCCAGACCACGTTTTCGCGTGCCAGGCGGGCCCAATAACCCTCGAAATCTTTCTCGGCTTCGGCACACAGGGCGTTGTAGCCGTCCATGCCGGAGACGCAGGCGCCCTTGACCATGGCATCGCTGGGGTAGAACACCCGGTTTTCAACCAATACCGACTCAATGGCGTTTAAGGGTGCACTCATGTCTGGGTCTCCTGAAAGCAATGACTTGTTAAACCGAACTGGGCGTGACTGTCAAGGCTAGCACTTACAAGCCACTGACTTGTGGCGGATGCCTGCATATTCCCTCAGTGGCGGTCCGATGTAAAGACACGTCTAAAATGCCCGACTCCGTACTAACCCGAATGCCACCATGACCGAAGCCAGCAAGAAACCCAGTCCGCCCATGCGCCCGCTGCCCCGATTGATCTTCGCCAGCCGCTGGTTGCAACTGCCGCTGTACCTGGGCCTGATCCTGGCGCAGGCGGTCTACGTGTTTCACTTCTGGGTGGAACTCACGCACCTGCTCGAAGCAGCCTTTGGCAACCAGAACGCCTTGGCCGAACTGGTCAAAAGCATTGGCTACAAGGATTCGGTGGAAGTGGCCGCCAAGGTGACCGCCCTGAACGAGACCATCATCATGCTGGTGGTGCTCGCGCTGATCGACGTGGTGATGATCTCCAACCTGCTGATCATGGTGATTATTGGTGGGTATGAGACCTTTGTGTCACGCATGGACCTGGACAGCCACCCGGACCAGCCGGAGTGGCTCAGCCATGTGAACGCTTCGGTGCTCAAGGTCAAGCTGGCCACGGCCATCATCGGCATCAGCTCCATCCACCTGCTCAAGACCTTCATCAACGCGGCCAATTACGACGAGAAGGTGTTGATCGCCCAGACCGCGATCCACATCACCTTCTTGCTGTCGGCCATCGCTATCGCCTACACCGACAAATTGATGGCCCGCGACGCCGCGGCCCACTGACGCGAAGGTGGCGCCGGCTGTCAGCGTCACGTTTGGGCGACCTGTCAAAATGCAGCCCAGCCCGTGCATCTGCCACGTGGCGCCATCCACCCCAGACCTGCCACGAGCCTGACCATGACTACCCGCATCCAGCAGAATGACCTGATCGAGTCCATTGCCGCCGCCCTGCAGTACATCAGCTACTACCACCCGGCCGACTACATTGCCCATCTGGCGCGCGCCTACGAGCGCGAGCAAAGTCCCGCCGCGAAGGACGCGATGGCACAAATCCTGACCAACAGCAAGATGAGCGCCACCGGCCACCGTCCAATCTGCCAGGACACCGGCATCGTCAACGTATTCCTCAAGCTGGGCATGAACGTGCGCCTGGAGGGCTTCACCGGTAGCCTGGATGACGCCATCAACGAAGGCGTGCGCCGCGGCTACAAGCACCCCGACAACACACTGCGCGCCAGCGTGGTGGCCGATCCGGAGTTCGATCGCAAGAACACCACGGACAACACGCCCGCCGTGATCTTCACCGAGATCGTGCCCGGCGACACCCTGGAAGTGACGGTAGCGGCCAAGGGCGGCGGCTCCGAGAACAAGAGCAAGCTGATCATGCTCAACCCCGGTGACTCGGTGGTGGACTGGGTGCTCAAGACCGTACCCACCATGGGTGCGGGCTGGTGCCCACCGGGCATGCTGGGCATCGGCATCGGCGGCACCGCCGAGAAGGCCGTGCTGATGGCCAAGGAGAGCCTGATGGACCACCTTGACATGCACGAACTGCAGGCCAAGGCCCAGCAGGCCCGCAGCGGCGGCGAGGAACTCAGCAACGTCGAAAAAATGCGCCTGGAACTGTTCGAAAAAGTCAACGCCTTGGGGCTTGGTGCGCAGGGCCTGGGTGGTTTAACCACCGTGCTGGACATCAAGATCAAGATGTACCCAACCCACGCGGCCAGCAAGCCGGTGGCCATGATCCCCAACTGCGCCGCCACCCGCCACGCCCACTTCGTGATGAACGGCAGCGGCCCGGTGTACCTGGACCCGCCATCGCTGGACCTGTGGCCCGACGTGGCCTGGACGCCCGACTATGTCAAGAGCAAGCGGGTTGATCTCAACACCCTGACGCCCGCCGAAGTGGCGAGCTGGAAGCCCGGCGACACCCTGCTCCTGAACGGCAAGATGTTGACCGGGCGCGACGCCGCGCACAAGCGAATCCAGGACCTGCTGGCCAGGGGCGAGTCCTTGCCCGTGGACTTCACCAACCGGGTGATCTATTACGTTGGCCCGGTTGATCCGGTGCGTGATGAAGCGGTTGGCCCGGCCGGGCCGACGACGGCCACCCGCATGGATGGCTTCACCGAGATGATGCTGGCACAAACTGGGCTGATAGCCATGATTGGCAAGGCCGAGCGCGGCCCGGTGGCGATCGAGGCGATCCGACGCCATCAGAGCGCTTACCTGATGGCGGTGGGCGGTGCGGCCTACCTGGTGTCCAAGGCGATCAAGACCGCCAAGGTGGTGGGCTTCGCCGATTTGGGCATGGAGGCGATCTACGAATTTGATGTGGTCGACATGCCGGTCACCGTGGCGGTGGACGCGGGTGGCACCAGCGCCCACATCACGGGACCGGCGCTGTGGCAACAGCGCATTGCCACCGGCGAGTTCAAGGACATCGCGGTAGTCGCGCGCTGACCGACCAGTGCCGCTACTCGGCCAGATTGACCCCGAGCTGACGCAAGTAGGCGGCCACCTCGGGCGTCAGGGCGCCACGCTCACGGGCGCTCTGAGCCCACGTGCTGGCGGCTTTGATCTGGCCGTCGGCGGCCAATGACACGGCGGCCCCCAACATCCAGCGCGCCTGGTCTGGACGCAGCTTGAGCGCGGCCAGATAGGCGTTGGCTGATTCGTGGTGGCGTCCCAATCGTTGTGCGGCGTTGCCTCGCAGTGCCCACAGATCTGCCTCCCCCGCCAGCGCGTGCTCCAGGCGCGTCAAGCGCTCCAGCGCCTGGCTGACGTGGCCATCGGCCAGCTCCATGCGCACCAGTTCCCGCACCAAGGCCGTCAACAGTGGCCCGCCGGCGCCTTGCGCCGCGCCACCATGGTCACGCTCGGCCAGCGACGAGGCGTCCCGCAACAAGGTGATCGCCGCTTCCCGCGAGCCCGCGCTCCAGAGCCGCTGCGCCTGCTCGATAAGCTGCGCCGCAGCGGCCTGGCGCTGGGTCGGCGTGATCGACATCGAAGATTCAGACGCCGCCTTGGGCGGGTCCTTGAGCTTTGCCACGGACACCGCCCCGAGCCCAGGCACCGCACTGGCTGGCGACGCGCTGGTCGGGGCAGCCGACCCGGCGGGGTCTTCAACCGGCCTCTCGCGCGGCATCGTCCTCAGAATCGTCTCCATCCGAAAACTTGCCCTCGGCATCGTCAGCGGATCGAGCGCGGGCGGTCCGACGGCCGACGCCGCCGCTGCCACGCCAGACGGTGTGGCAGCCAGCGGCGCGGACGCGGCGGGCAAGCCCGGCGCTGTGGGCACTGCGACGCTGGCCACTGCGGCGCCGCGCGCGGCCACTGCCGCCATGTCAGCTTGGCCCGGCAGCGCCGGGGCGGCAAGCGACCACCACCAGATCAGTGCTGCCGCTACCAACGCCAACCCAGCCAATGCCCACCCTGCGCGCCAAACTCCGCGCCGATTCGCGCCAGCCCCGCTCGCCACCACCCGGATACCAACGGCGGGCTCCGCCATGGATGACAGCGCCGCCGCGCCAACCGGCGCACGCCGGTGGTCCAGGTCGCGCAGCATCTTGTTAATGACGCTCACCGCCAGCCTCCCGCGCGATGGCCCTGAACTTGCTGGGGAGGCGCATTACCCCTCGCCCTTATCCCGGCGTTGCGCCAAAACTGCCGCCAGCGCGTCAGCCAGGTTCGCTCGTAGTGCGCG
This sequence comes from Rhodoferax sp., assembly GCA_030685025.1. Lineage (GTDB taxonomy): Bacteria > Pseudomonadota > Gammaproteobacteria > Burkholderiales > Burkholderiaceae_C > Rhodoferax_D. The sequence goes on along the minus strand of JAUXWC010000281.1, from coordinate 183,401 downwards.
CCCGGCGTGTCCAGCGCGGCCAGGCGCACGTGCCGAGTCGTCACACGGTGCTCGTTTTCGCCGTACGCCAGCATCAAGCACTTGTGCGCCAGCACATTGATCAGGCGCGGCACGCCACGGCTCCAGCGCGCCAGTGCAACGATGGCGCCGGGCTCGAAGACCTTGAGATCGGTGCTCTCGTCCACTGCAGCGGTGGCCAGCCGATGCGTCAAATATGGACCGACTCCGCTGGCTGACAGAGGACCGAGGTACTCGCTGAAGGTGATGCGCTGCAGCAGTTGCCGTATTTCTGGCTGCGCCAGCTTGTCATCAAGCTCGGGCTGACCAAACAGCACCAGTTGCAGCAACTTGCGCTTCTCGGTTTCCAGGTTGGACAGCAGCCGCAGACTCTCCACCGTGCGAAGTGGAATTGCCTGCGCCTCGTCAATGCAAACCACCACCGGGCGAGTGGCCTCGCCATGGCGCAACAGGCAGTCGCGCAAGGCGCTCAGCAAGCGGCTGCGGCTGAGTGGTTGCGGCTCGGGCACGCGCAGTTCGCTGGTCAAGGCCAGCAGCAAGTCATCTGGCCCCATGTCAGGGTTGGGAATGTAGGCGGTAACGCACTCGTCCTGAAGAATCTTCAGCAGTTGGCGGCACAGCACGGTCTTGCCGCAACCCACCTCACCGACCACCTTGACAAAACCCTCGCCACTGCGCAATGCCACCAACAAGGTGTTGAGCGCCGCCTGCGCGCCCTCATGGGGATAGAAGAAGCTGGTGTCAGGCGTGATGGAAAACGGCGCCTCCCGCAGGGAAAAGTGCCGCAGATACATCACTGGGGCGCGGCCTTCGACCGCAAGTCCGAGGTACTGCCGTCGAGCTGTATCACCCGGTGGCGCGAGGCATCCATGTCATCCAGCGCGGCCCGGGTGCGCCGCGTCTGCGCCTCCCAGTCCTGCGCGGTGCGGATGATGGTGGGCTTGATCAGCACCACCAGTTCCTTCTTGCGCCCGGAGTTGACCCGGTTGCCCAGGATCGACGACAAAAACGGAATATCCGTCGAACCCGGCAGCCCGGAAGCCGTGCGATTGGACTGCAGTTGCATCAGGCCGCCAATCGCCACGATGTTGCCGTCCTGAATCCGAACCATGGTGTCAGTTTCGTTGACGCTGCTCGACGCCATCGGGAAGCGGTAGTTGCCAATGCTGCCCAGATCAATCTGCTTGGTCTTTTCGGTGACGGTCGTCACCGAAGGGTGTATATGCAGGTTGATGTTGTTGCCCTCGTCGATCTGCGGTGTCACGTCCAGGGAGATACCGGAGAAGAATGATGTCAGGGCAATCGTCGGCAAGGTGGTCGTGGTGCCAGAACCGGTGTTGGCCACACCCGTCGTGCCACCCGTCACGCCGGTCACAAAGAACTCGTCCGTGCCAACCTTGAGCACCGCCTTCTGGTTATTGAGCGTGGCAATCCTCGGGCTGGACAGTATCTGCACATCACCGCGTGTCTCCAGAAAACCCAGCACCGCCTGGAAACCATCGGTGGCAAACGCCAGACCAAACAGCCCCGCGCCGGCAGGCGGGATGGACACCCCGTCCGCAAGAACCGGCACCAACCCGGCGACGAATCCCGGCAGGTTCGGTTTCACCCCGCTGACCAGGGTATTGCTGGTGGTGTTGCCACCCAGCACGCCCACGGCGCCGGTCGACTTGGCGGTGTTGCGCAGCGCGGACCAATCAATGCCACTTTGGAAGCCGTCGCGCAGCTCGACCTCGACGATCTTGGCCTCCAGCATCACCTGGCGCTCCACCGCCACCTGCGCCGCCTTGAGGAACTTCTCCACCTCGCGCAATTCATCGGGCATGGCGCGCACCGCCATGATGCCGGCCTGCGGGCTGGCGATAACGTTGCGCCCGGCACCACCGCCCACCAGCCCCCGCACTGCCGCCGAGAGTTCGGCCCAGAAATCGGTCCTGGAGGTGGTGGAGAGCCGGCTGCTGTCAGCCTGTTGCAGGTTGTTGCCGCTGCCACCGGTCGTGGCGCCGGAGGCGGTGGTGCCGGTCGTGCCGGTGCTACTGGTGCCCGAGTTGTTGGCTTGAGCCGCGCCCGAGGCGACCCTCAATTCACTGGAGCCGACACGCTGGGAGTGCGGATAGTTGATGGTGAATATCCGGGTTTGCAGTGTCGGTGCATAGACCGTGATGCGCCGACCGTCGAGCTTGAAGTCGTAGCCGTAAACGTCGCGAATGGCCTCCAGCGCTTCCTGTACCGTCACGCCGCGCAGCGTAACGGACAGCGTGCCCGCCACGTCCGGATGCATCAACATGCTGTAACGGGTGTCGGCCACGATCGCCAAAAACACATCGCGTGCCAGCGCATTGTTGACCAACAGGTCAAGCCTGGGCTCGGCCGCGGCCAGCACCGGGGCGGGAACCGGCTCGGCCAGCGCCGCGCTGATGCTGGCCGGCACCGTCACCGGCTTGCCCGGCGCGGCTGGCGCGGCAGGTGCCAGCTCGGCCCGGACTGCCGCATCGACCGCAGGTGTGCGCAACGGACGGTCGGCGGCGCAACCCGCAAGCGCCAGCGCGCACACCGCCAGACTCCATACCGCGCGCGCTGGCACCGGTGCGCCGGGCAGGGTCGCGTGCACGGACGGTTGACGCGCATGGCTGCGCCGCTGGGTGGTGTGAGTCATAGGTTTGGACCTCATGGTTTGGCGGGGTCGCAAGTAATCGAAAAGGGCGCAACGGATGGCGGCTCAGTCGTTTCGGCGGCGTTCGCTCGGCCTGGTTTGGCGCCAGCGCAGGGGGCCGACGGCGATGCCGCCGGGCTGCGTTGCACGCCGGAAAACATGGGCAGCTTGCGCAGCACGGCGCCCTCGCGCAGCCAGAGTTCGGTCTCTGAAATTCGCTCGATTCGAGCCTGACCAACCAGTTGCCCCTGGGCAACCAGGCGCGTGCCCACCACCAAGTGTGGCTTGCCGTCCCGGCGAATCACCGCCATGGCGGCGGTTGCGGCACCGCCCACATCGGCCACAGTAGTGGGTTCGACGCCCCGCACGCCAACTGGCGCCACGGTCGGGTCCCGCAGCACTTGCGCGTGCAGGCCAGCGCCGGGCAGCAGCACGCTGAACAGAAAGGGCAACACGGCCACTCTCACGAACCGCACCGGGCGGACAGTAAGAGCCACAAAAAGCTGCGCGATCACTGACGCACCCCCACCAGAAAGACCTCTATCGTCAGTTCGGGCGGCTGTTTTTCGCTAACCAATTTCATCGGGCCCCAGCGCAAGGTTGGCAGTGCAGTCTCCAGCGTCTGGGTGTAGCTAGCCAGGTCCGCGTAGGGCCCGGCCACCGTCAGCTCGACCCCCTGGCGCACCAGACCCAACGCCGCCACGTCGTCGTCCACCGCGCCAGCGCGAATCCCCGGGGCGGCGCCCGGCGCGGCCATGGTTGCCACCCTGACCAGACTCAGTCGGTCCTGGCGCCGCAAAAAATGGACCAGCACCTCTTTAAGTGGCGTGCTCGTGCCTGACAGCGATGAGGCCGCAGCAATGCCGCGATTGACACCTTCCATTTCAACTCCCAGCCTGGACAACTCCTGGCGCGCCAATTTGGCCGACTCCGTCACCGGCGCGGTCAGCCGCAGCTCTTCACGCAGTTTTTGCAACTCAAGGCTGTCGTTGGCGACCCGCAGCGACAGTTGCTTGTGCGCCATTTGCGCTGGCGACAACCACAGCACATCGGCCAGGGCCAGGCCACAGGCCAACAGCGACAGAAACAAGAACGCCCGCTCACGAAGACTCAAAGCGTCGATTCGTGCGGCCAGCCGCACCCACCCCTTCATCATGGCTTGCTCCCGGTTTGGCCAGGCTCGCTCTGGCGCAGCGCACTGACCAGACTGAACGACCAGAGCGACACGGTTGCGGGGCTGGCAAGCGCGCCCACTCGGGTGGCATTGGCGCTCTCCACCTTGATGGTGGCCAGGCGCTGCTCCTGCAGCGTCGGGCTTGCGGCCAGTCTGGTGGTCCAGTCATTCAGGGCGGCGGGCTCCAGGGTGAAACCGCTGATCTCCAGTTGGCTGTCGTCGGCCTTCATGTGGGTGATCCAGACCGATGCCGGGATGGTCTGGGCCAATAGCCGCAAGCGCGCGGCGTGTCCCCAGCCAGGCTTGACCAGACCGCGCTGCAAGGCCTCCAGCATGGCACTGCGACGTTGCATCTCGGTCCGCTGCGCCTGCAACGCCTGGTTGAGCGCCTGCTCGGCCGGGCCAGACGCGGCCCTTCCCTCCTTGATCGCGGCACGCAAGCTGGCCAGTTCGACGGCGTTGGCAGCCAGCACCTTTCGCAGTCCCTCACTGGCAACGCCCAAGCTCCACACCCAATAGCCGCACAGCGCGCCCCCGACCAGGACGAACACCGCCAAGGCCTGAACAATTGTCAGCGCCGAGAAGTAGCGCCGCTGTGTCAGCAGAATCGGCGTGCAGAGGTTGATTTGTTGCGGCATGGTGACAGCTCAGTGCAGCATCACAGTTTGCGGCTGTCCGTGCGTAGCGCCAGCCCCAGCAATGGCCGGCACAAGGCCAGCTCTGCGTCATCCTGACCCGCCGCAAGACCGGGGAACAGGGCGTTGACATCCATGGGCACCACTGATTGCCCGATCTCACGCGTCAACCATAGCGCAAGCTCGTCACTGCGAGTGCCCGCGTACACACGCACGCGGCCCAAAGGCATGCTCGACCAGGTGCGGTCCCACAGATCGAGCGAACGTTGCACTTCCACCAGGAAGCGCTGCGCCCGATCATGGTCCGCGCTCTGGTCCGAGGCCGGGGCGTGGCCCGCACCTCTTGGCTCCGAGTAATCGCTGCCATAAGCGACGCCGCCCACGTTGTAGTCAGGCACATACTCGGCGACCGGCACATAGGCGCTGGGAGCGCTGCCCGCCTGTTCGCTCGTGGACAACCCCAATGGCCCCTGCAGGAAGCCTTGCGGCACCTCCAGTCGGCGCGTGTAAAACAACTCCTCGTTGGCACTGATGGTAAGCAAAGCCTGCCGAGCGTCAACCATCACCAGCGCTGCGTCGGCGCGTGACAGCAGACCCTCCTGCCGTGACAACGCGCTCTGCAGGTTGCGCTGAGCGGTCTCTTGAATGTCGATCACCGGCATCTGCCACTGCATCTTGTCACCCAAGTCAATCAAGCCTCGCATCACGGTATTGGTGGCGGCCACCACAAAAAGATGGGGTGTGCCTTTTTGCTTGCCGTCACCAACCCGCATCACATCGAGCGTGATGTCGTCGACGTGCACATCAAGCATGTCACGTATCTGGTAGCGCGCGGCGGAGCGAAGTTCCTCGGGCGCCACTGCGGGGGCATCAATTTGCAGAAACTGGTATTGCGAGGGCCGCAACATGGCGCGAACATTCAACCCCTTCAGGCCCAAGGCCTGAAGGCGCGAAACCAGCGATTCGGTGCCGCCGTCGCCGACCGGCTCCACGCCCATCTGTCGAACCTCATGCTGCCCATCGGCGCGCAGGCCAACACGCACGAATGCGAATACGTTGTCGGCCATCGACACCAACAGCCATTCATCGCTGCGACGACGCGACCAGGGCCAGCGCATGGGTCAGCGCCCCCCCCAGATAGTCGGCGCAACCCAGCCAGGCAACAATGGTTGAATCATGTTTGGAACGCTGCAGAAAGTGGCAATCCGGCTCATTTGCTCTTATTTTAGTAGCTTAAACACCAATGAAGGCATCAGAATCAATGACAGAGTACATTGTGCCGTGAATCGGCTCACAGTCCAGGTCATCAATAGTTCTCACGGCGGTAAATCAGAGGAGACTTGTGGACCCCAAACGTGGCCTTGGCGCCAAGATTGGGGCCGAACCAGGGCAGGTTGGCGGGTGTGTCCACCGACGGCGCCGGCGCGATGCAAGTGCTTCCCACTGAGGCTGCGCCGACGTTGACCCTGAGGTTGGCGCTGCCCGTGTTGCCCGCGCCGGGGCGGGACAAAGTCAGGCCAGGTCCAAATGGCGACACGGCACTGAGATACCGCCCGCCAGTCAAGGCAAGGTTGCCCACGGGCGAAAGCTGCGTTTCACAGGCGGCGAGTTGCCCGACCCAGCCATCCATGACGATACTGGAGGCCGGAATCTGCGTGCAGTTGTCCAGCGTGTTGGTTGCGTAGTAACTGCCTGCTTTCCAGTACTGTGCCTCCAGGGGAACCGGCAGGGCCAGCAACTCCGATCCATACGCATTTTGCAGGCGCAAGCGGCCATGGCGAATGGCGCTAGGGTTGGTTTCCTTTTGCGCCGCTAGTCCAATCAGGACGCTGGCATCGGGGTCGGTCAGAGCGGCCATCAGCTTGAACGCGTCATACGGGCCATCGGGCCCCCCGACCAGCTTGGCAAACGAATAGCTATCGTTGATCTGAAACTGCCCGGCCGTCCACAAGGCCGTGTTGGGCATGGCCGGAAATGCCGGGTTGGTGAGTCGGGTTACCGCCACCGCCGCGCCACCGTTGTCGCCGCTGATCGTGACCGAAGCCAGGCTACCGACCGGAATCGCACCTGATGTGTAGCGGCTCGCCACTGGATCGGTGGCGGCAGCAGCGGCCCCGGTGGACGCATGGGCCTTCAAGGTCAGATTGACCAGCAGGGCATCCTGACCCATGTAGGTGAAGCCCCCCGCCGCACAGGCCGGAGTCAGCGTGCCTGCGAATGAATAGTGGCTGGGGTACCACCGCCCGAACAGAGGCGACGCGGCGCTGCCGATGCTGCAGCCATACTTGCCGCCAACCAGCGTGGCCGAGGTACTACCCGGCACGCAATCATTGGGCTGATCGATGCTGGTAAAACTGCTGTCCACCACCGCATCCAGCAAGAACCTGATGTTGCCCACATCCAGGTACTTGAACGCTGCCCCGCTGGCCTTGGCGCCGGTCCCGGCTGCGAAAGCGCCAGACAAAGTACCGCCCGCGATGGTCGCACTCGCATGGTCCTGAACCTTGGTGGTATCCAGCGCCGGCACCGTGCCGCTGTACCCCGCCGCCACCCCGGCACCGGCGTCCAGCGTGAAAGCAGTGCCCGCCACCGCCTTGGGCGTGCCCGTCAGCGTTGCGTTAGTCATGGTTGGCGCAGTGACCGTGAACTGCTGGGGCCTGACGGCAAAATTATCCGAGGAGCAACCAAACACGGTTGGCGACAGGTTGGTGTCACGCACCCGGCAGCGCAGCTTGCCGTAGGCGTTGGGCAAATTCACATCGGTCGTCAGCGTCTTGCGCCCGAGGTCGCCTGCCGCAAAGGTGATGGCCTGACTGGCCACCGGACTGGCATAGGCGCTGCAGGTCGGCGCTGGCGAGGCGCTGTCGTCAAACAGCTCCACCGTCACGTTGGCGGCGGCGGTATAGGTGCTTGCCGGCGCTCCGCTGCTTTGCAGGGCGACCACATCGAATTTGAAGGGCGTGCCCGTCAATTTGGTGTACAGCGGGTTGCGCAAGGCCGGGGAACTGACCAGGTTGTTATAGGTAAGCCCGGTCTCCAAGCATTCATAGTTGCTGACACACGGGGTGTTGGCGATCGTCAGGGTGCAACTTTGCGTCGAGGTCGCGGTATTCCAGCACTTGGTTCCATTGAGCGGCACCGTGCTCAGGCCGCTGGTGCCCAGGGTGAAGGCACCCCCTGGCGCGGCCGACTGGAGCACGACATCTTGCGTCGGCATTCCCGTACCGATGGAAAACGTGGCGGGCGTCTTGGTGACCGCCGGCGTCGTCGGCGTGGTTGTGACCGCCCCAGTCAGGGTGCCGGTGTTGACGATGTTGGCGGGAGGACAGGGCACCGTGGCCGAGGTGCAGGCCAGCACTGTGACGCTCTCCGGGCACAGGGTGCCGCTGCCGTCGTGGCGAATCTCCAGGTGATCATAGGGCGGCACATTGGGCGAGCCGACCACGAAGTCGTAGCTGAAGGTGTAGGTTCCCACGGCGGTGAAGTCGAACTCCACACCGATGCCGGTGTCCTGGTAGGTGGTCACCACCGTGTTGCTCATCACGGCGGCTTGCCGCACCGAGCAATTGGGTGTCGACGTGTCGAAGAAGCTGGCCCAGCCCGAGGCACAGTAGAAGGAAAATGGGCGGCCGCTTCGCTCGCGAAACGACTCCACCACCGATACGCCAGCGGGGATGCTGGTGCTCGACGGGCAGGTCGTGCCCGACGCTGGCGGATACGTGCCAATAACGCGCTTGCCATTGGTGTCGACAAAGGACACACCGCAGCCGTTGTCGCTGCCACCTAGGTAGGTGTCGAACACGTGGTAGTAGCGCACCGGATTGGCGATGCTGACCGGGTACCCGGCCGGGATCGTCAGCGTCACCTCGGCAGTCAGAAAGTCCAGCGGCGTGGTGTACTTCCACTGCACCGAGACCTGTGGCCCCGCCGTGATGCCAAAGCTGCCCGTGGCGGTCTGCTGCACGCCCGGTGTCGTCGGGTTGGCCGGCGACGCGGCCGTGATACTGTAGGTGTTGAACATGCTCCCGCTGGACGTATAGCCGCCACCGACCGTGTGGCTGGGTCCGTACACCCGCTCGTTGGCGCGGATGAAGACGCCGTTGTCCAGTCTGGCACTGGGCGGTATGGCATCTGGCGCATACACCTGGCCCGTGTTATTGAGCCGCCTGACCTGTATCTTGGTGGTGTCTTCGATGTAGAAGTGCAGGCCATCGGTCGCCGTGGTGCCGCCCGTGCTGTTGAACTCAATCAGCGCGGCGTGAAGCGTCGATCCGCCCAAGACCGCGGCACTCAGCAGCGCCGCCCGTGTCCAGCCAAAGCCGCGCGCACGACGCCCCGGACCATTCAAACGCTCGCCAATCGACCGAACCGATTGCTTCATGGGTTTGCCTCTGTTCGCACTCAATACTCCACCGACGCCGACACGCTGCGCTCAATATAGCCGACGCTGCCCACCGCGCCGCCGCCCGAGGCGGCGGCCGTCAGGCGAAAAACGATTCGATCCACACCGTCCTCGGTGTAAACCCGCCTGTCACAGACGAATGCCAGCGCGAAACCATTGATGGTGGCAGGCTGCGCCGTGAGCGGGCAGGTGGCCGATGGCATGGTCGCCACGGATGCGTCGACCCCCGCCAAACCCCACTCCAGCCCCGCACGCGCCGCCCAGTAGGCGCGCGAGCCCTGAACGTCCTGCGCCGAGGTGAGCTGCTGCGTGTTGGAAAAACTCAGCATGAACGCGCCGAGCGCCGCCAACAACACCAGCAGAAAGATCGCGGCGATGGCTGCAAAGCCGGTGTGCTTGCGATGGCGGCTCATGGCGTGTTGTCGACGTTGACCTCGTGGTACAGACTGACGGTCTCGTTGGCCCGGGTCAGCTCCAGCCTGACTTGCAGCAGGCCGTTGCGATGCAGAAAGGCGTTGTTATTGACCACGTCGGTGTAGACAAAACTGCACGCGGTCACGTTGCGGGCCAGCACCGGCGTTCCGGCTGGCAGCGGCTCCGCAGGGCAACTGGCAGGCGTGGCGTAGGGTGCGACCAGGGGCCGCGCATAGCGATAGAGCTTGCCCGTGTTCTCACCAAGATTGGCGCACACATAAGTCACGACATGCTCCGCCGCTGGAATCACGTGAAAGCGGTTGTTGGGAGAAGCCAGGGGGTACGGCGTGAGCCGGCCAGCGGTGATGATGGAGGTCTCGGTACCGTAGGTCGTGGTGCCTACCACGCGGCTGGGCACAAGGCCGGGTGCGGCGCTGACCGTGTCGGTGTTGTCCTGGTTGTAGGCATTGGCGCCAGCAATCCCGAGGTTATAAACCGCAATCAGATCGCCAGCGGCGATGCGCTGATCAGGCGGCAATGCGGCGTTGTCACCCAGCATGTTGAAGCTGGCATCGACTGCGGCAAAGTCCAACTCACCCGGCGCTGGGGCGCCAGGCGCGGTATCGGGCAAGGCGCGGTAACGCCCCCCGGTCTTGGTCGGGATGAACTCAATGCACTGATCGCCCGCCAATGGCAGGCGCAGGCTGTTGGGCAAGGCGCGGCGCACATCGCGCCCGATGCGCCGTACTGCCGTATCGGCCACGTCCGTGAGGGCGGCGCGCCTGCCAGTGTCAAAGTAAGCGTCGACCGGCTTCTTCATGAACACCGCCACGATGGCGCCAATCACGCCGAGGATGATGATCACCATGACCATTTCGATCAGGGTGAAGCCCCGCATGGTCCGGACCCATGGCAAACCGCGCTTCATGCTGGGCAGGCCCGATCAGTGCCATAACGTGTGCGATAACCCACCAGGGTGATCGACTCAGTGCCCCGCGTCACGGTCACCGTCACCTGTTTGGCCTGCACGGTTCCCAGCAATACGAAGGCTTCGGGCACCTTGACCTCGATCGTGTAACCCGTGAGCGAGGCTGGCATGCCCAAAAACCTCGGCCCCGCGGGAATGGTCTCGTTGATGCCATCGAAGTCGCGCACATCGTCCATCGCGTCACGCGTGGTCTCGCCGCTTACACCGTCCGGATCACAGTAGGCCTTGATCAGGACTTCCTCCAGGACCGATTCGGCCAAAGCCATCGCTTGCTTGCGCACCATCGGGTCGGCACTGGACTTGACCGAGACATCCATCACCTTGAGGATGCCCACGATACCCACCGACACCACGACGATGAAGAGGATCAGCTCGACCAGCGAGAAACCAGATTGCCAGGACCGCGCCCTACTCGTGCACATAGCCCGTTCCTGGCTCGACCGTAATGCTGTTGCTCGCGCCGGTCACCTGGATCAGCGGCAAATCCACCGCACCCAACACCAGCCCGGCGTTGTCGATCGGTTGGCCAAGGCCATTGAAACCAAAGCTGATTGGCGTGCCGCTGTAGGACACACCGCCCTTGGCGCTGACCGCGGCAGGGCTCTCGCCCTTGGGGCCAATCAGGGTGCCGCCGCACGACGTGGCACCCGCCACCGCGGCCACCGTGAGCCCCATGTTGGTTCCGGTAAACGTGGCACACACCGTGCGCCGCTGTGCAATTGCCGTTTTGTGCGCATAACGAAGGTAGGCCAGTGTTTCGTCATGGAAACCTCTCGCGTAGAGGTCGTTCATCGCCAGGAAACGCGGTGCCGCAAATACCGCGAGCACACCCACGAGGATCAACACCATGACCAACTCAATCAAGGTAAAGCCCCGTTGCGCTGGCGACAAACCAAGCACATCAGCGGACCCACGGAGATCATGCAAACAAGGTGTCATTCGATCAAAAACTTTCTGAGTTCGCCCAACAGCCGCAGCGCCGCGACGACCAAAACCAAGGGCGCGCACCAGGCATTGTAGGTTGCTACGGCACCGTGACAAGCCCCGCGATGGACACCAATTGCCATGTCAATTCCAGCGATCAGATCGTCTTCTTCCGAGGCCGATGAGCTGAAGCCGATGAGCTTGTCACGCTTCAACCTATCCCGTAGACTGTACCGGCAGTTTCCCTCCACTCCTGTTGCGGAAGATTTGACAATGTCAGACAACCTGGTCTTTTGCGACGAGCCGCATGACACCGACCCCGGCACCACGCTGGACCCCTGGTTGGTGCTGATCGTCGATGACGAACCCGGCGTGCACGATGTCACCAAGCTGGTCATGGCCGACTTCCGAATGGACGGCCGTGCCATCAAGTTCCTGGATTGCTACAGCGCCGCGGAGGCCAAAGCCGTATTGACGCAGCGCTCCGATATCGCCCTGATTCTGCTCGACGTCGTCATGGAAAACGAACGGGCAGGCCTTGAACTGGCGCGATTCATTCGGGAAGATCTGCGCAACCTCATGGTCCGAATCGTGCTGCGAACCGGGCAAGCCGGACAGGCCCCCGAGGAACAAGTGATACGCGACTACGACATCAATGACTACAAGGAAAAGACCGAGCTGACACGACGCAAGCTGATCACCGCCTTCTATGCCGGGCTGCGCGCTTACCGGGATCTGATGCGCATCGAACACGCGCGCGTCGGCCTGCGTCGCTCCGTGGAGGCCATCACCAGAGTCGGCGACTCCCGCAGCCTGCGCAGCTTCGCCTCAGCGGTGCTGGAGCAGCTCAACTACCTGCTCGGGCTTGAAGGTGAAGGCGTGTGCGCCAGCCGTACCACCGCATACAGCGCCGCCACGGCCGACGGACACATCACGGTCCTGGCCGCCACCGCCGGCTATTCCAGTCTGCTGATTGACCAGGAGATCGACAACCTGCCAGACGAAGTTCGCAAGGCCATTCTGCGTTCGATGGAGACCCACCGGGGCCACCACGGGACGCGCTATTTCTGCGGCTACTACCAGACAAGCGGGGGCAGCGAAAGCGTGATCTACATGCAGTTCGCCAACGAAATCACCGATGACGCGCGCGAGCTACTGGGTTTGTTCTCATCGAACGTCGCCATCACCTATGAGGGCTTGTTGATCCGCGAGGAAATCGAAAAAACGCAGCGCCAGACGATCGCCATTCTGGCCCAAGCCATTGAACAGCGAAGTGAGGATGCCAGTGGCCACGTTCAACGCGTTGGGGCCATCGCGGCGCTGCTGGCCTCGCGACTGGACCTGTCCGAACGCGATGTCGAAATGCTCCGTGGCGCGGCGACCCTGCACGACGTCGGCAAGGTGGCCGTGGCGCACCACATCCTGACCAAACCCGGACCGCTTGACCAGCAGGAATGGCGAGACGTGCAGACCCACTGCGTGGTGGGTCGCGATCTTCTGTCTCAGTCCAACTGCCGGATGCACCAGATCGGCGCCATCGTCGCGCACCAGCACCACGAAAAGTGGGACGGCTCCGGCTATCCAGATGGACTGGCGGGTGCTGGGATCGAGCAGGTTGCCCGGATCGCGGCGCTGGCAGACGTGGTCGACTCGCTGTTGTGCCCGTCCTGCCATCGGCCGGCTTGGACTCTGGACGCCACGATGGCCCACATCGAGGCACAACGCGGGCACCACTTCGACCCGGCTTTGGTTGACATCCTCATCGCCGAACGTTCTGCCATCGAGGCGATCTACCGCGATATACCCGTCGGCCGGCATCGATCCGGCTGATGCCCAAGTCGTCGCCTGGACCTCCCACCGCCCCAGCTCCTGCCCGGTTCGACCCGGGCCGCTTGGCTATTTTTGTGAGATAGTTCGCAATGCGACCGGTACACCCCAGTTACTCTGACTTGATTTGACAAAGCTGGTTACACTTTTTCGGAAGAACTAAGGCACCGGCAATTTGATGGATAAATACTCAGTTTGGTTGGCGAGCGCTTCTGCCTTGGTGATCGGCATGGTGCTGGGGGCCATGGTCCACGCGTGGCGACAGCGAACAATCAACCTGTCCAGGCGCCGCATCCCGAAGCAATGGCCGCTGGCCTACCGAAGTGTTGTCAATTCACGCGAGCGCAAGGTATGGCGCTGGCTGATTCGCTCCTTCCTTGACCACCATGTCATGGTGAAGATGCCCATTACACGGTTCACCGTACCGTCCAGCAAAGAGGGGGTCCACCACTGGTTTGAGGTGCTGCGGGGCGTCTACTGCTCGTTTACCGTCTGCACCGCCGAGGGTAAGGTGATCGGCTGCGTTGACGTGCCCGGTCCAGCCGGCCTGTCATTGAGCAACCAGACACTTAAGCACACACTGCTGTCGCAGTGCAACATTCGTTACTGGGTGATCGACGCGGACCAGTTGCCTGGGGTTGGCGATATTCGCGTTGCATTCCTGGGCGATCAAGCCCACATGAACCACGGCAGAGAGGATCTGGACAGCGAGTTCAATCAGACCCGCGCCAACCTGCAAGCGGCCGTGATGCGCCAACGACACGGGCAAAGCAAGAACACCGATGCCGGCCGGCTCGAAGCCAAGATCAGCGATGTGCAGGACTCCTTTGACAGCCAGTTGTCGACCGGCTGGCAACCCAATTCCTTCGTCGTTCCATTGGACAGTCGCGTCGGCGAGTTGCGCTGAACCGGTGACCCGCAGCCGGAACGCCGCCCCAAGTCGAACTTCCGACCAGAAACAACGAAGCCCCGCAGCACGTGGCTAACGGGGCTTCATTGACGCAGCGTGAGGCGGCTTGAGCCGCTTCAAACAAGCGCGTTTGGCGGAAACGGAGGGATTCGAACCCTCGATGAGGCTCTACACCCCATACTCCCTTAGCAGGGGAAATAATTTACAATGAAAATGCTATATTCCATGCGGGTTATCGGACCATTGCAGGAATTAAAAAGTAGTTTCCGTGCCAAAACGGTGCCACTGAGCATTTTTAAAGGAATTTCCCATGGCGGTGTTCGATCAGCGAGAAAGTGGCTACTGGCAAGCGCGAATCCGGCGAAAAGGTTGGCCTGCGCAGTCGCGCACTTTCAGGACCAAAAGCGAAGCGGAAACCTGGGCCAGGTCAGTGGAGTCCGACATGGACAAAGGCGCGTTCATCTCGACCGCGCTGGCCGAGCGCACGCTGTTCAAGGAAATCGCTGCGCGCTTCACGGCTGAGTTTGCGCCACACCATTACCGCGGCGTGGGCTGGCAGCACAAGCTTGCCCGCCTGGTGGATCGACTTGGCGCTTATTCAATGGCGTCGCTGACTCAAGACCGGGTTGCCTGGTATCGTGACCAACGGTTGCAAGACCCTGACCCACGATTTAATGACCCCAAGACCGCGCCCAGTGTGTCCGGCGCCACGGTGAAGACTGAATTGGATTTACTGTCTAAGGTCCTGGACGTGGCAAGTAAAGAATTTCGAATCCCCCTGCCCTACGGAAATCCGGTCGGGATGATTCGCAAGCCCACCAGCGGCCCTTCGCGAGACAGACGCCTTGTCGGCGAAGACTTCGAGAAGCTGCTCACGGCCTGCGGGCAGTCGAGCAATACATGGCTCAAGCCAGCCCTCCAGATCAGCGTAGAGACAGCGCTGCGCCAGGGCGAGCTTCTCGCGCTGCGATGGGAAGATGTGAATCTAGAAAAGCGCGTAGCCTTCCTTCGGATAACTAAAAACGGAGAGGCTCGCGCGGTGCCCTTGACGAGCCGGGCTGTGGCCCTCCTGGAAGCTCTTCCAAGGTCGATTGATGGGAGAGTCCTGCCGCTGGAAAAGCAAGGCTTGCACGCCGTTTTTAAGACGGCCTGCAAGCGCGCCGGCATTGAAGACTTTCACTGGCACGATTTGCGTCATGAGTCCATATCTCGCTTTGCTGAACGAGGGGATTTGTCAGTCCTGGAGTTGGCCGCCATCTCTGGCCATAAGACATTGAGAATGGTTCAGGTGTACGTGCAATTGCACGCCACCAAACTGGCTCAGAAGCTCGGTTAACCACCAGCGGCCGATAATGCCCGTCTTATTAATTTCGCCAGCCAGTACTAATACAAAATGTATTAACTCAACCAGTGTACGCAAAACGTGAATGTGTACGCAAAACGTACGTAGACATAATGATTCAGACCCAAGATAATCTAGTTGCGGATAGATGCAGTTTCAAAAAGATTGCACTCAATCAATCACATTTTGGGTGGAAAAATCATGCGTATCAAAATCAGTTGGCCAAAGCTTTTTGCAATTAGTCTGGTAGTTCTGTCCAGCACCCAGGCGCCGGCACGGGAAGCCCGGCGCTCCGGCGCCACCGCCGTCTCCCAGAGCCCCGGCTTCCAATGCGGCTCCGGCATGTCCTACAAGATGGACGGCGGCCAGGCCAAGTGCGCCATAGCGATTGCTGCCGCGCCCACTGGCGCGGCCTGCGCACCGCAAGTCAACTACGCCAGCGGCGCATGCCGCTTTGACGTTCCTGGCGCGCCCAATGGTGGCACGGTCAACGCCCCCAACAAAACTGGCGGCTACACCGGCGTGATCTCCATGACCTGCACCAACGGCAGTTGGGGCGGGACATCGGTCACTTGCGTGCCTGACGTCCCCATTCCTGTTCCGTGCGCAGCGACCACCTTCTCTGCGGGATCATGCTCCTACAACGCTCCGGCGACGGCTGACGGCGCCTCGGTTACACCGGCGAACTCGACGCCCGGCTACACGGGCAGCATCAGCGCACTTTGCACCAGCGGTGCCTGGTCGACCAGTGGCGCATCCTGCACCGTCGTTGCCCCACCGGGGCCGCCCTGCGCGGCAAGTACTGTCTACGCCGGTGCCTGCGCCTACAGCTTGCCCGCCACGATCAGCGGCAACTCAGCCGGTGCAACCACGTCGACGCCCGGCTACAGCGGCTCCATCACCGGCTGGTGCACGGCCGGTGCCTGGTCGACCAGCGGCGCATCGTGTGCACCGACCGCCCCACCACCGCCAGCCAGCCCGTGCCCAATGACCGTGGCGGTCAGTGGAGCATGCAGCTACAACGTGCCTGGCACATCCAGCGGATCGGACTCCAGCGGATTCAACACCACGCCCGGCTACACCGGCACCGCGATCCTGAGTTGCTGGAACGGCACCTGGACATTGGGCGCCGCCGCCTGCTTCCCCATCGCCCCGCCGCCCGCGCCGTGCGCTGGCACCGTCATGGGCAGTGGAGCCTGCAGCTACAGCGTGCCCGCCACCACAAGCGGCACAGCGGTATCGATCCCCACCAGCACCACCGGCTACACCGGCAGCTACTCCGCCACATGCAGCGCCGGTGCCTGGACCGGCGTCAGCATCACCTGCAACCCGGCACCCCCGCCCGCGTGCTCTGCGACCACGTACTCATCCAACTCGTGCGACTATCCATTGCCCGCCACTCCAAGTGGGAGTTCCGTCTTCGGTGTCCTCAATGTCATCGCCGGTTTCACCGGCAGCGTCGATTTCACATGCTCAAGTGGAAGTTGGATTAAGACATCTACCGCGATATGCGACCTGATCACCACGCCGCCCGCCCCCAATTGGTCTGGTTTCGTCGATAGTTGCGGAGAACCTTGGCGAACCTGGGGGGAACCGTCTTACGATAAGTGGCTTGGGTGGTCGATCGGCGCGCTTGGCGTATATCATGACGGTCGGTATCAAGAGAGCCGGAGCGGACGTCTCTACGACAACGGGCATTTTGAGCCTTTTTCCGCGAAATCCACAGGTATATCCATTTATTGTTATTGAGTCACAGAACAAAGGGAGCCAATTGGCTCCCTTTGTTCTTGCTTAGCCAGCTCACCTGGCCGGTGATGCTGTCTCAACCACCCAAACGAGACTCCGCTGTGGTCCCGGTCGTGAAGCTCCAGGTCTTGGACACTGGTGTGCCATCGACTGAGCCGGCAAACGTCACCGTGTACTTGGAGTTCACATCCAGCACCACGGTGGGGAACATGATGCCCCAGCCGGCAATAGTGGGCTCGGTTCCATCCATCGTGCCGGCCTGGTGAATGCGAGTTGGCGTGTCAGCCGTCGCGCCTTCCTTGCGTAGCGTGAAGGTCGTCACGGTCGGATTGGCCTTGAGCGAAGACTGCACCAGGATGCTCAGCCCGTATCCAAGGCTGCTGACACCATGAATTACCGTCGCCTTTCCAATCCCCACCCCGGTCATCCCATCGAACGGATAGACCCCGACAATCGAATTCGCCTTGTCGCTACCGAGCTTGGCCATTGCGTTCGAGCGATAGCCGACTTTCATGACTCCAAACGTTGGATCGTCGCCAGGCTTCGACCACTGATCTAGGCCACTTGGATTGTGCTTGAATGACATCCCAGTGCGGTTGTAACGATAGTCCAAGGCGTTTTGCAGGTGCCCGGTTGCCAAGGCGTAGCTGCCCATCACGTGCAGTTCAGCGCGTGAGTAGTCGGACATGGTGCCGTTCTCCGAACATGTGAGAAATCCAAGGCTGGCAAGCGCGCTGGATTCGCCAACGGCCGCGGCGGTGCAGCGATCCCAGGGCCACACGCCTGTGAAGCCCGGATTTCCAGGGATCTGCTCGTGTCCCTTCTTGATTGGATTTGCCAACCAATAATCCACATGCGCAGCCGCCGCCTTGTCCATCGTTGCATCATGCACGGCCGCACCAAACCCCCCGCCGATGCGGATCCGGTTGATTTCATCGAACGTACGCTTCTCGGCAGAGCCGGCCACGTAGGGCGAGGCCTGCGGGGTCGTCAACAGGTTGCCGATCGTCACCACAGGCGTGACGGGCACCACAGGCGCCGGATCGCTGCCACCGCCGCCGCATGCGGTGAGGGTGGCGATTGCGACAGCGGTTACCGCGGCGCGGAGGAGTTTGGTTGTCTTCATGAAAGAGTTTTCCTTGTTGTGCGTTCAGCGGAATGAGTGTAAAGGTATAGAGACAGTGAATCTTTGTCCTGAGGTGTGAATATTCACGCGTTTCGAAGCAGCCGATTTACATCGAGGTCGTCCCCCAGTTGGGCACAACTCGCCGCCGCCAGCGCGCGAAGCCGCGCGGCATGAGCCAGCTCCGCCGACGGGAACTTGACACCGAGAACCCGTGCGTACGTCAGCCACGGCCTGAAAAAACACCGCTTGGTTTCCACCTTGGCCAACTCCAGGGAGGCAACTGTTGCGGCTTTCGCTGCTTCGTGCTCTTCCTGAACCATTCGCAGGATCGCGGCAGGGTCAAACTCGAGGTCCCACACCGGCTGGAATGACTTTGATCGGTCGATCGTGTACCCGCCCCAGTCTCGAATGCGCTCCTGAACGTGCGGGACGTGGAGTGGGTTCGAAGGGTCCAGACGCCGCAGCTCAGCGAATGCGGCAACCAACAACGCGATCGTCCGCCCGTGATGGTGTTCGGCGGTCCGGAGATCCCGTTCCGCGCGACGCTGAACGGCGTGCATCTGTGCGTCGGCCGCCATTGCGGCGTAACCAGCTGCTAGGCTCATGATCCCCTCCGTTTCCTGGCCAGATCGCCGGCCTTTTGATTGACCGATGCCAGGTCCTGCAGGACGAGCATTGCGTCGAGCAAAGCCTCGATTTCGAGCTGATTCAACCCATACGGCCCGGTCGCTGCAGCCCGGACACCACCCGCCAGGCGCTTCAGTGCCATGGCCCGGCGGTCGTGTTCGGTGTGGGAGTCCAGCGGGTTGCTGGCAAGTTCTTGAGGGGTCTTCATGGTGCAGTCTGGTGTCGGAAAATGAGATATGAAATCAGAAAACCTGCCCGTCAGAACGTCGAACCGTCAGATATTTTTCAGAGCAGTAGACGGTTGTCCCCCGCCACGTTTCCGTCGTCCGTCCAGGCCAGTAGGTGATTTGACGCACTTGGTAGAGTCGCTCATCAAAGACTTTGCGCATCAACTTTTGCACGGCTTTTTCGCGCTCATCAACTATCAGCTCCCCGTCCGAACCCATGGGACCATTCGGACTCTCACTGCCAGCCTTTAGATCCAATTTGTTTTGCACCACAACCGTATCCCACGTCGCCCCCAAACCAACTCTGGCGGCTTCCTCATCTTCGTTCCCGACGTAGCCAATCAATTCAAGTTTGCTCATTTCAGTTCTCCAATTCTGTTGAATGCCGCTTCGCGGCGGGTTGCTGGGGGTTTCCTGAGCCCCTATTCAAAATATCACGCGGGTTTTCACGATTCAAGTGCCAGCCCATCAAGCGAATGGGCGGCCAGTGGCCTGGGCAAGCTCAAGCCTTGCAAGTAGTTGTCCATACAGCAGGCCGCGCGCGAAATCATCGGGCGCCGTCTGCAGCAGGTCAACGATGGTGCTGCGATCGGCGGTCGGCAGTTGCGCGTCGTCGAAACGTTCCAGCCATGTAGGGTCAAGACCGGTCAGGTGTGCATGGCAGCGCGCCACGGCGGTCGCTTCGTGCGAAGGTACGTGCTTGCGCTGTTGTATCTGTGTCGTCATAGTGGCGTCCTTCAAGAGCAGGGGTGTTTCATTGCAGCGAATGACCGGCGCAAAATTGACGCTGTTTCTACCGAATCATCAATGCCCACGGCGCGAAAAAATGCGCTGCGGTTTTGAGGGTCCAGGTGCACGGTTGACCACTCCAACACCTGAGCGCTGCTCATCCCTTTGATTTCTGCTACTTTGTCAGTCGCATAAGGCTGGCCGTGGCGGGGTTCCAGAGCCGCATGCAGGATCGCCTCTGTCTGTGTCATTTGCTTTGCCTTTGCCATTTCAGTCTCTCTTTCTGCGGTAGTTCCGCGTTGGTTTGCGGCCTCGTGGCCTTGAAAATCTGACCGGTTCGAGACCTGATCCGTCTCGTGGTTTCTTGTCTGTTTCAAGCGGTTCTCCCTGCCTCGTCCGCTCTGCCCAGTCCGTCAACCTTCACCGTACGACTAAAGGAGCCAGGTCACCGGGAAACGCAAGCGTCATGGAATAAATAGAGAGTGGGTCCCGCAGGGACGACACGAGCGGCTTTATGCCGTGAAAGCGCTTGCGTTTCCCGGTGACCTGGATACAGTCGTGAAACGGTGAAGGTTGAAGGACTGGGTACAGAGCTGGCAAGGGAGAACCGCTTGAAACAGACGCCCGCGCGGCGAGCGCGCCACTGCCGACCGCCGGTCGGCACCGACCATCGAGCGCAGCGAGCCTGCCGCAGGGCGGCTGCAATGCCGAGGCGCTCCGCGCGTCGGCCGTGTTCTGGGGATGGGCAAGCCACCGGCGCGCCAGGGGTGAGCTGGCGCTCGACCCAGCGCAGCGCCAGGGCGGGCGACGGCTGACCCCGCGAGGGCTGCTCGGCAAAGGGATGGGCGGCCGCAGGCTCGAGACCTTGGGCTCGACCCGCAGGGCAACAGCCCGGTTTTGCGCTTGCGCAAAATTGCTCCGGGCTGCGGCGGTCAAGGGTAGAGTTTTGCGTAATCATCTGCTCGCTTTTTCGCCATCGAAGCATCGGATTCACGAATTTTCAAGAGCTGGTCAACCTTTCCTTTCAACAAAAAGTAGTGAGCCCGTTTTTCAATATAGACATGCTCGATAAGCTCGTACTCCTTTATGTTTTCAAGCAGGACAGCCCGATTCTCCTTATGCAAAACGACAAATTCACGCTGCGGATTTCCCTCCAAAGCTGCAACTTGATCATCCAAATACTTCACCCCCCCGCGCGCTTCATCAGGGTCGCTCGGGTTTTTGATCCACAGCAAATCCAGCTCAGCCTCAAGCGCCGCGGCGGCGCTGCGCGCGGCCTCCAACCCCAATTGAGCCAAAGCGAGTTCATCGATTTCTTCGGGGACAAGCACCCCCGAAGTCGTCGAGGGCTCCCCGGGCGGGGCAGGATCTGCAGGGTCCAGGAACGCCAGGGGATCAGTGGGCGGGGATGTCAAAAACGAAAAGTCGTCCATGGTCAAATCCCCCGCTCGCGCGGCCAACCATCACCATCGGTGGGTTGACTCTGACTCACGCGTCCAGCAAGGCGGCCACTGTGACCCGGGTCCTCCTCGTCCTTGACGCTGCAAAAAAATAGAGCTGCCGGTGGATAAAACCCAAATAAGTCATTTGCTTGAAGGACAACCCCGCCGCCACATTTTCCAAGGGTGAAAACCAGCTCTTCATACCCCTTTGAACATTTTTCAAGGGTGGCAAGCCAGCCCGCTTTTTCGCAGGCCTTGCAGGCCTCCGTTTTGACTTCATGACTGAGTTTTTTACGGGCGTCGCGAGCTAACTCCTGGTATTTTTGCGATGGATCGTTCCCGATCCCATCCAAAAAATTTGATAAGACATTACTCAACATTTCTTCTTCCTTTCAGTTGGTGGTTTAAGTGAATTGAAAATTAGTAACGATCGCGCGGGTGCTGGACGTGCTGCGCCTGGCGCTGGCGTTCGATCCCCGCACGCTGGCGCTCCACAAGTAGCTCACGCTCTCTTTTCAATATCGTCTGACGATTCAATTCGATTTGCGCCTGCACTCTTTGCAAACTGAACTCGCGCGAAATTGAGGACCCAGCAAGCCACTCCTCGGACCCCAATTGGCGCAGCAACAGCCCCGTCGTTCGACCGTTTTTGACTGCGGGCTTGAGCTCGATGCCATGTGCGTGCAGGTCGGCAGCGAAGCTGTCGAGGGAGCGCGCGGAAAGAAGCGCCTCGCGCACGTGCGCGGGGTCGATGGATGAATCCTGTGTACCCCGACGCGCCGCGCGACGCCGCGCGTTGACCATCCGGTCCGATGTCGGAGTTGCCGCCGCGCGTCGCGCGTCGTGAGGCGCTTCGACTTCGACAAGCAGGCCCAGGGACCGAGCTGCTTCATATGCAGCGGCTCGTCCCCGCCAAAAATCGTTCGAGTCACTCAAAATTCGGCCGTCGGGAAGTGACCGTGAGTAGGTGATATGCGCGTGGTCATTTGGTGTCTCGGTGTGTCGGGTAGCGGCGAAGTCAGCGCCGAGCGCTCCCAGCGCAGCCAGGAAGTTTTCAACTGCCCGCTTCCAATCCTCCAGCGAGAGCGGGTGGCCGGTGGGGCGGCTCAGTGAGCAGTGAACAATCAGGCGGTCCGGGTCAACCTGTGGATGCCGAGAGCAGTTCAGTCGCCACTCTTCTGCACGCTCAGCCGCATTGCGACCCAGCATGTTTGTGCAGATGAGCTCCGCCCGAACAGCTTTTTCAGCGTAGGCGTCACCCCGAGCGGCTCCCTCGTGTTTTTTGTACAGCAAGGGCACAGTGCGACCGGCCCAACTACCCTGGCCGCGAGTCGCGCGGCCGGCCGTTGACCGCGATCGACTCCTTCTACCACCACCCGCGCCGGCGCGCGCCGACGCTGAGTCGCGCCGCCGCTTTTCGGCCGCGAGCTTACGATCTGCCCGTGCTGAGGCGCGCTGATCACGAGCCCATGCTGCTTGGTCAAACGTCACTGCCGCCGCTCCTCTGGATCCTCTGGATCCGGACTTTGGCCTGGCAATAGGGCTGACTGCAAGGCACTCAGGGTCTGGCGCCAGACGGCAAGCGCCGGCTGCTGGTCTGAGTTCAACGCGCGGGCAAGTCCGTTGAGCAAGCTACTCGGCGCAGCGAGAGCTGTGAGCAGCCGAACGGTTTCTGGCTCAGCAAGCATCCCTGACTTGATCTGCATGCCGATTTCGCGGGCGCGCGAACTCATGTGCATGAGCGCGCCGCCCTGGCCAGCGAGCCTGCTCAGCGGCTCGCCGGCTTCGGCTGCGAAGCCGTGAAGCTGGCTGAAGTTTGAGACGCATGCATGCGTGACTTTCAACAGTTCCTGTGCCTCAAAGGAGAGCTCGGAGATTGCTGGTGGTGCGACTTTCGGGACGACGCCAGTCGTCAAGAATTCACGCGCGAAGACACCAACCGGCAACCGAGCGGCGTGCGCCGCGTCAGATATTTTTTGGTGGTCCGATGGTTCCAACAGAACCTTGAGCTGGACCCACGCCTTTTTCTCTTTACCCACAGGACACTCCCCCCCAAGCTCAGTAATGTGGATTGCGGATGGCCAAACAGGCTGCCTGCTCAATGGTCTTAAAGTAGGACCTTGGGCTGCAGCCATTCCCTGACAGTTCAGTAATTTTTGCGGGCGAGCAGCTGCCCAGCGGCTGCCTCACTACCCATGCATAAAACAGGCCTTCTTGGTCCCAATCCCTGACAATCAAGTCAAGTTGTGACTCTTCTTGGCCGTCAAAACGGCATGCAATCAAGTCGCCGTGGGAATCAATAAATGCCTTGTCGAAACCTGCCTTCAGGCAAGCCTCGATGGCCCGCTTGCGCTGGGCCATTCCTTTTGTTTTTTCCATTTCAGTTTCACTTTCTGTTGTTCTGCATTTCGATCTGTTTTTCGAGTCGCGCCCGCAGGGTGCGCGAGGGGTCCAGGGCGGGAGCCCTGGCAGGTCGCAGCAGGTCCTTCAAGGACCTGCTGCATAGCCTGCCTCCCCCCTCACACGACCCTCTTTTCCCACCCCCTTGATCATGTCCAGCCGCAGCCAATCAATCAACCGGGAAAGTGCTTCACGTACAGAGGAAAGTGCTTCACGTGAAATGAAAATACACACACTCAACAAACTGATGACCAAAATTTGAGCTGCGAATTTCCGCAACTTTTTGCGCAACTTTTTCAGGAGTGTTTACAAAATGAATGACAACAAAAATGTCGATACTGGTGCAGCTTCGACTGCAGCAGTCGTGCACGCCAGCGTGCAGAAAAAATGCACACTTGAATCCTTGACGGCTGCGCTTGAATCCGCACCACCACCGCCAAAAAAAATAACGAAAATGGACGTGCTGGCTGCGTTAAAAAATCAACTCGCTGCCGCAAAAAAAAGAGGCCATGACGCGCAGTCGCTGGCGGCTGTTTTGCAGGCCGGTGGTTTAAAAGTTAGCCAGAGAATGGTTGCCGATTTACTGCGCGAAGTGCAGCCCAAAGCGCGGCTCAAATAACCAAAAACCTGGCGCGGCATTGCACCGCGCCAGCACATTCTTTAACATTACAGGTGCCCGTCCTTCGTCAACTTCAGCACCGTCCTGTTTGCATAATAAATCGCGTCGTTTTTACCCCGCCGGCGCGCACTTTCCAACAGCATTTTTTTCACCTGGTTGGTCACCTCGCTGGCGTCCAACCCCCCTGCCCTCAGTGCCGCTGCCTCGATGATTGAATTTCGCCAGTCCTTCCCGCTGGCTGACGCGTCGCCCCCGCCTGCGCCAGGCGGAACAATGATGCCGCGCGCGCGCGGCCGCTGCGCAACTTTTTTGCAGGCCTGCTCCTGCTGCTCCATTTGTATCAGCTGGTCGGCCGGTACCTCGACGGGAGTTTCACGCAAAATGTTGTCGACCTTCAGCGGCTTGCCTCCATCCATGAAACTCACGGTCCCCGCCAGTCTACAAACAAAAAGATCACGACCTTTTTTGTAGTTTGTTGAGCCCGGCACCCGGTGCGGCTGAGCGCCGCCAGTTGCACCCGGATCGCCGCCAAACCGGGCGGCCAGTACCTTTTGAATGTGATGGCGCTCCACCCCAGTCAGCACACGATCGACACAATAAAGATGTTGATAATTTCCGCTGCTCGTCTCCAAAATTATGCACAAAGTCTTATCAAAAATCGGCACCGGAGTTTTCAGGTCATCGACCAAAATCATCCGACTTTTTTCCCCTGGCGCAGCAAAAATCTGCTCGCCGCTGCCATGTTCCTCAAACAATTTTTTTGACTTTGCCCAGGCTAAATGGAAAATTTTTTGCCAGTCCAAATCACACCACGACCCATCTGTCCCCCACACGTTTTTTGTTCTTGACCCCCCGTCCTCGTCAATTATTTTTACAAAAGATGTTTCTGCAAAAATGAGTATCCTGCCCCTCGCGCCGGGCTGGATCAATGACAAAGTTGTGTGCCCAGGTTGATGGTCGTGAAATGCGTCCAGGGTGGCTGCAAAGGCTCTGATTTCAAAAAAGGAGCCCTGGTCCCCTCCAATCAAAACAGGAGCTCCTGAGGCATCAGGGCGCGCTGGCGCGCCATCTTCATCCCGATGCCACTCCCGCAGCCGTGGCCGGCCGTCAGGCCGCCAAGGCCGGCTCGTGGCGCCGGCCTGCTGGTGCCTCGCCAGCCGCGCCTTTGAAAACTCCAACCTTCTCCCCCTCCAAAATTCAAAATTTTCGCGCACAACATCCGATCCCCTCCCAGATTCTTCCTTTTCTTCCCCCGCGACTGGATTTTCTTCATCTGGATTTTCATAACCAACCCTCACACCCCCCCTGCCCTGGAGGCAGGGGGAGGGGGGAGGGGGGAGGTGCCCAGGGTCCCCTGCCCTGAAGGCAGGGGCCAGGCAACCGGGGACCAGGCCCCCACCCCCCCCCCCGCCTGAAGGCGGGGGGTGTGAATACCAGTGTTAGGGGTTGCTAAATTTGAGCATCTATGGGTGCTCAAATTTAGCAACGGATCGGCTGCAAGCCCCTGTTCATGCGGGTTTCCAGAGTGGTCATACAAAAATGGAAGATTTATGTTTTGCATTTTTAAAAGCTCGGTTTGAATGGTCTTTTTCCTGTCTTTTGTGGCGCTTTTGAGCTGCTTCAGCACCTGCCAGCGTCGCGCCAGGTCCACAAGGGCGGGAGACAACAGGACCGTGCTGAAGCCCTCCAGCCCAGTCCTGTTGTTCTTGGTCCTTTTTGTTGTTATCAAGCCCGCGCGCCGCAGCGTGCGCAGCGCGCTGCGCACGCTGCTGGGTTCATATTTTTTGCCTGACAGCTTGGATTTCTCAAGGTCGCGAACCCCCGCTTCCCAGCCTCGGCTGGGAAGTAGATCCGCAACATTTTCCAAAAGCACGCGGGCCGCCCGGCCCATGGCTAGATTGGCAGCCTGGGCTGGAACTTGCCCCAGGCCGGGAACCTCGCCGGTCCACTGGACCGAGCGTAAAAAATTTCTGACGTGGAGCATGTTTTGCCCGCACGCCGAAGCACTTTCCCTCTTGACCCCATTGGTGCCGATTTGGATAATTCAGATCATCTGTTTACCGACTGATGATCTTTAATCTGAGCACCGCCGCGGCGCCGAGGCAAGAATGCCTCAGCGCCGCGCCTCCTTTTGGTCCGCGAGCGCGCGCTCGATCGCTTCTTCTGTTCTCCTCGCCACCTGCCGCCCGTCCGCCAGGACGTGCGCCAAGTATGCGCCCGGGTCAAAAAGCCACTGGCCAACCTCTTTGTCCCCAATCTTCTTTTTTACAAGAAAGTTGGCGGTTCCACGTCGATGCGCCTGGTAGACGCTGCGCGGCTGGACTGGAAGTGCAGAAGAAATCGCGCGAAAAGGGATCAGCTGGAGTTGGTTCACGCTGCACCCCCAACCTTACAGGGGCGACCACGACCACGGCGCGGCTCAATGGATGTCAATGAGGACGGCGTGGCTTCGACGGGCGCAGCTTCTTTGGGTGGTGTGGAGAAGTCGCTCAGCTGCTGACCGGTCCAGCGAATGAGCCGACCAAAACGGATCGGCTCTGGAAGTTTTCGCCCCAGCTTGGGTCGACAAGTAGCGCTCGGCAAAGATTGATAAATACTATCAACCGCTACTTTAAAATAGGCCGCTGCCTCGAGAGGCGTGTACAACCCGCCCGGAACCAAAACAACTGTCTCAATCTTTCGATTTTCCATGGTAGTCCAACTGTAAATTTACAGCGGCCTACCCTGGCCAGCGCAATCAAAAGATGCTCGGCTTTCACCTCGCACACCCACTTGGGGCGGGGTGCCCACGCTTTTACGCAGGCCTCGGGACCTCCACATGACGACAGGCGCCTATCTCACCATGAGGCTTTCTGGAAGAGCCCCAGGATTTACATGTGTGTCCTACCTTTTTTGATTATAGACAAACCAGAACCTTCTCCGCAAGCCCCCCGCGTCCCGCCCATTCCCCCTATCCATGCAATTCACTCACTGGCAGTCTGGGGACAAATCAGGGACATCGCCACGGGACGTTCTGGGATACGCAGGGAAATTCGGGGCCAAAACGGTGCCACTACCGTTGGAAATGGCCATAAAAAAAGCCCGACTGTTTAGGTCGGGCTTTTTATCACTAAGACTGTAAGCTGTTGATTTAATTAGCTTTTTTGTCTTGGCGGAAACGAAGAGATTCGAACTCTTGAGGGTATTTTACGTACCCTACTCCCTTAGCAGGGGAGCACCTTCGGCCACTCGGTCACGTTTCCTGAATCTTTCAGACAGCCCGCATTATGTCACGACTCGAACCGATTCTGACCGCCACATTGCCCGTTGGGTGTGGCAGACCGGCCGCAATCCCCGTCATGTCGGTTGCTGGTCCAAGTCGAACGCCCGATGCAAGGCGCGAACAGCCAACTCCATGTACTTCTCGTCAATGACCACTGACGTCTTGATCTCGCTGGTGGAGATCATCTGGATGTTGATCCCCTCCTCCGACAGGACGCGAAACATCCGGGCCGCCACGCCCACGTGGCTGCGCATGCCAATACCGACGATGGAGACCTTGCAGATCTTGGCATCGCCCACCACCTCCTGCGCGCCCAGGCTTGGCAGCACCTTGTTGCGCAACAGGTCAACCGTTTTGGCGAATTCGCCGCGGTGCACCGTGAAGCTGAAGTCGGTCTTGCCGTCTTTGCTGATGTTCTGAATGATCACATCAACTTCGATGTTGGCGTCGGCCACGGCGCCCAGGATCTGGTACGCAATGCCGGGTTTGTCGGGCACGCCCAGCACGGAGATCTTGGCTTCGTCGCGGTTGAATGCAATGCCGGAAACAATGGCTTGTTCCATGTGTTCGTCTTCCTCAAAAGTGATCAGAGTGCCCGATGCGGCTTCCTCGTTGATGTCGATATCCCAGGGGGTGAAGCTGCTAAGTACCCGCAGCGGCACCTTGTACTTGCCCGCGAACTCGACCGAGCGAATCTGCAGCACTTTAGAGCCCATGGAGGCCATCTCCAGCATTTCTTCAAAGCTCACGGTCTTCAGGCGACGCGCCTCCGGCACGACCCGCGGGTCGGTGGTGTAGACGCCATCGACATCGGTATAGATCAGGCACTCGCTGGCCTTCATCGCCGCGGCCACCGCCACCGCCGAGGTATCGGAGCCACCACGGCCAAGCGTCGTGATGTTGCCCAGGTCATCCATGCCCTGGAAGCCGGTCACGATCACCACCTTGCCGCTGGCCAGATTGGCGCGCACCTTCTTGTCGTCGATCGACTCGATGCGGGCCTTGGTATAGGCCGAATTGGTGCGGATCGGAACTTGCCAGCCGGCATAACTCACTGACTCGACGCCTTCAGCCTGCAAGGCGATCGCCAACAAGGCAGAAGAAGCCTGCTCGCCGGTGGCCGCCAACATGTCGAGTTCGCGGCTGTAGGCCTCCTCGGGCTTCGCTGGCGCGAGTTCCTTCGCCAAACCAAGCAAGCGATTAGTCTCGCCACTCATCGCCGAGGGAACAACGACCATTTGATGACCAGCGCGCGCCCACTTGGCCACGCGTTTGGCGACGTTGCGAATGCGCTCCGTGGAGCCCATCGAGGTGCCACCGTACTTATGAACAATCAATGCCATGGGAGTTTTTTCTTCGAGCAAAACCTAGGGATTGTACCAATGCAGCACCGCTCCCTGGCGTACGACAAAACCCGATCCAAGCTTGATCTGGATCTGGTGTCCACGCGTGGCGCAAGCCGCCAGTTGGTCCAGCAGTTCGTTAAGCTGCGCCGCGCTGGGCGTGGTGTGACAGGCATCGCGAAACCACTGACGCAAGGCGTTGGCTTGGCGCTCCCGCGTCAGTTGACGCAGCTTGGCAATCACCAGCGGCGATCCGACGACCGCGAGATCCTCGCAGGCCACCTGTTCAAGCAACCTCTGCGCCTGCGCGGCGTGTTCGGCGCTGCGCGCGAACGTGGTACGAAACTGGGGAAACACATCCTCCAGGGCCGGCAGCAGGCGCGCGCGAATCCGGTTGCGGGTGAACCGCTGCTCGGTATTGCTGGGGTCTTCCACATAGCCAATGCCGCGCCGCTTCAACCATGAGCGCACCTCTGACGCTGAAACCGCGAGCAGCGGACGATGGTAGTCGATGCCATCGCGTCGCCATTGCCTGGGCATGGCACTGAGTCCGGGCAAGCCCGCGCCGCGACTGAGCGCCAGCATCACGGTCTCGACCTGGTCGTCGGCATGGTGCGCCAGGGCAACGCTTTGGATGTGCCCGTTTGCAAGCGTGAAACTCCTGAGCGCCTGGTACCGGGCGCGCCGTGCGGCGTCTTCGGGACTCTGGCCTGGCGCGTGCACCGCATCCACCCGCAGGACCATCAGCGGGACCGCCAGTCGATCACAGAAGCGCCGACAATGCGCCTCAAAGTCATCTGCCACTGCTTGCAGACCATGGTGAACATGCACCGCAGCGACGCTTTCGGGCCACTTTTGCGCACAAACCTGCAGCAAGGCGGTGGAGTCCGCCCCACCGCTGTATGCCACCGCAAGCGGAAGGACTGGCGCAAACGAGGCAATGGCGCTATCGAATGGATCAAGCATCAAGCAGGTGTGGCCGGTTCCACAGGACGGGCCAGGCCATCAAGACCCGTGACATGGGGGTGGCCACTACCGCCAGCACCATCGCACCAAAATGACCTCGCATACGCAGCGCTCCAAGTTAAGTGTCGAACCCCTGCCTGCAGCCCGCATGCGTGCGCAACGAGCGCGCCCGACGCCCCGCATCATCACCTGGCGCCGCAGCGCAGGCGCCCTATTCTGCACCAGACCACCAGAGACGCTGCGTAGGATTGACGTCGATTCAATTGCGTCGAGTTATCGCACTGGACTTACGGATTGCTACACGTTTACCCCAATGAGCAGTGGCCATGCCTTGACATAGACTGCGGCAGCTTGGAGTTCCGGTGATCGCCCGTCGCATGATGTGGAACGATGTCGGTTTTTGATGCTGCCAATACTCAGAGCAGCGTGGAGTTCAATGAAATGGCCAACTCGATAACGAACCGCGCTCGGCGGGTCCGTCTGCTAGGCCGCAAGTGGCCAATGATGATCGCCGTGATGGGGGCGAACCTGTGGGCGCAATCAGCCCCGTCAGTGCCCGCCGCGTCTGGTTCCGTGACGCCAGCCGTTGGCGCCGTCCCGGCACCTAGCGAAGCCCTGCAACGACAGGCTCTGGGACCGTATCGCATGATTCTGCGCAACGCCGCAGTGCCTGGCAAGACGAAATCCGCCACCACGCCAATTGCCGCCGCGCCGCGCCAGAATACATCGAAACAGTCGCCAGATTCAAGCGTACCAGCGCGCCCTCCCGAGCCGGCGCCTGCGCCCACAGCGGCCGCCACACCCATTGCCACGCCGCCCGTGCAGGCAGTCGAAGCTGCGGCGCCCACAACACAAGCCCCGACGCCGCCGATGCCGGCATCCGTAGCCGCCATGACCACCAACCCCACACCAATGCCGGCAGCGGTGGCGACCAAGACGGCGCTGGTGTTGATCAAGAACGATCCGCCGACGCTTAGCGGACCGCTGGCGCGCGAATCACCCACCGGCGTGGTGCGGGTCGCCTTTAACGTCAACCCCGATGGCTCCACCAGCGACTTCAAGATCGCGGCAAGCAACAACCGTCGCTTGAACAGCGCTGTCCTTGCGGCCATCAGCAAATGGCGCTACCAGCCGATTGACGCGGTGCAAGCCACTGAAGTCGAAATGGTGTTCAGCAACGACTGAGCGGGGCGCCTGATCAACGGGCGCCAGCCCGTTCGTACGGGGGCGAGGCTACTTGGTGGTAGCCCGGGTGTCGGTGAAGCGGCCGTAGCTTTGCAGTCGCTCATAGCGGCGGTCCAGCAACTCTTTGACCTTAAGGTCGCCAATCTGGCGAAAAGCGTCGCTCAAAGCCCGCTTGAGGAAAGCCGCCGCCTGCTTGTAGTCGCGGTGGGCGCCGCCCACGGGTTCGTTGACGATCTTGTCCACGACGCCCAGCGCCTTCAGGCGATGCGCCGTGATGCCAAGCGCCTCTGCGGCTTCCTTGGCCTTGTCAGAGGTCTTCCACAGGATGGAGGCGCAGCCCTCCGGGCTGATCACGGAGTAAATGGAGTACTGCATCATGATCACCTGATCCGCCACCGAAATCGCCAGCGCCCCGCCAGAGCCGCCCTCGCCGATGATAGTTGTGATGATCGGCACTTCCAACTGGGCCATTTCGAAGATATTGCGGCCGATCGCTTCTGATTGACCGCGCTCCTCGGCGTCAATGCCGGGGTAGGCTCCAGGCGTGTCGACAAACGTGAAGACCGGCAACTTGAACTTCTCGGCGGTTTTCATCAACCGCAAAGCCTTACGATAGCCCTCGGGTTTGCTCATGCCGAAATTGCGCAAACCACGCTCTTTGGTGTCGCGCCCCTTTTGCTGCCCCAACACCATGCAGGGCGTGCCATTGAAACGCGCCAGACCGCCAACAATGCTCAAATCGTCGGCGAAATGGCGATCACCGTGGAGCTCCACGAAATGAGTGAAGATCTCGTTGACATAGTCCAGTGTGTACGGGCGCTCGGCGTGGCGGGCGATCTTGGTGATCTGCCAAGGTGTCAAATCACTGTAGAGGTCTTTGGTGAGCTGCAGGCTCTTCTTGCTGAGCTGATCGATCTCGGCGGAGATATCTACCGCTGATTCAGTCTGCACATAGCGGAGTTCTTCAATCTTGGTTTCGAGTTCGGCAATGGGCTGCT
Source organism: Rhodoferax sp. (assembly GCA_030685025.1). Lineage (GTDB taxonomy): Bacteria > Pseudomonadota > Gammaproteobacteria > Burkholderiales > Burkholderiaceae_C > Rhodoferax_D. Next base: position 151,444 of record JAUXWC010000281.1, on the reverse strand, counting down.
CGAAATCGAGAAATGTCTTCTTGGCCAACGGTTAGCTCCTTTCACTTAGTCAGTTGGGGTCAGAGCACGTCGCCACGCTACGCTGCGCGAGTGGTCTGACCTGCAAGTTCTTTCTAATATTCCACGGGAACCGGATCCAGGGACCGCCAAATATACCAAGTCGCAACGCTGCAATAAGGTGCCCAAGCCACCGCCACCTCGCGGGCGTCGCTTCGGCTTACCACGTCGCCCGAGAAATAGCTCTGGCTAATGCCGTTGATCAAGCCGACATCGTCCAAAGGCAAGACATTGGGACGCATCAGATGAAAGATCAGGAACATCTCGGCAGTCCAGCGTCCTATGCCACGAATTCCGATCAATTCGGCAATGATCGCTTCATCGTCCATGCCGTGCCAGGATTTGACGTTGATGGCGCCACTGTCAAAGTGCAACGCCAGGTCAACCAAGTACTCGATTTTTCGCGCGCTCAAACCCGCCGCACGCATGTCGTCGACCTTCAGTTTCAGTACATTGGCGGCCACCATCTTTTTGGGTAGCAGCGCAAACCGATCCCAAACAGTTTGCGCCGCCTTGACCGAAATCTGCTGACCCACGATGCTGCGGGCCAACGTGGTGAAAGCATCGCCCCGAGTCTGCAGACAGGCGTCGCCGAACTCGGGGATCAGACGCTTCATCACCCGATCCTTCTTCATCAGATGCTTGCATGCATCCGCCCAATACTGCGGAGTCTGGCCCGCTTCCAACGTGGATTTGCTGCTCGGCATTGCGATCCAGTCAGTTGCTTGTCAACATCACGCGAAGACACCGGGTCATACCAGGGCTTCCCACGTCGTGCCGGATGGCGTGTCCTTCAGCACAATACCTTGTGCCAGGAGTTGATCGCGAATCCGATCCGATTCGGCGAAATCGCGCGCTGCCTTGGCGGCCGCGCGTTGTGCAATCAGCACCCCAATCGCCACTGCATCGATACGGGCGCCGGCCTTCAAATAGACCTCCGGATCACCCTGCAGCAAGCCCAAACAGGCGCCCAAGCCCTTGAGCACGCCACTGAGACTGGTCGACTTGGTTCGATTGATCTCGGTGACAAGGTCAAACAGGGTTGCGACCGCCTCGGGGGTCGAAAAATCGTTGTCCATGGCTTCGCGAAAACGTACCGCAAACGGGTTCGTCCAATTGATCGGTACGGACTCCGGCGGCACGGCTTGCAGCGCGGTGTACAGCCGCTTGAGCCCCGCACGTGCGTCGTCCAGCCCGGCATCGCTGTAATTGAATGGCCGTCGGTAATGAACACGCAGCATGAAGAAGCGCACGGTCTCGCCGTCATAGGTCTTGAGCACATCGCGAATCGTGAAGAAGTTGCCAAGACTCTTGGACATCTTCTCGTTATCCACCTGCAAAAAGCCATTGTGCACCCAGTACTTCGCCAAGGGCTGGCCATTGGCCCCCTCACTCTGGGCAATCTCGTTTTCATGATGCGGGAACTGCAAGTCAGCACCACCGCCATGGATGTCGAAAGTGGTCCCAAGCAGGGCGCAACTCATGGCCGAGCATTCGATGTGCCAGCCTGGCCGCCCCACACCGAAAGGTGACTCATATTTGGCGTCGGCGGGCTCGTCGGGCTTGGCAGCTTTCCACAGGACGAAATCGAGCGGATCTTCCTTGCCATCCGCCACCGCAACGCGCTCACCCGCGCGCAACTGGTCCAGCGAGCGACCACTGAGCTTGCCGTAGCCAGGGAACTTGCGCACCGAAAAGTTCATGTCGCCATTGCTGGCCTGGTAGGCCAGACCCTTGTCCCGCAAGGTTGCAATCAGATCGGTCATGGCACGCACATGGTCGGTGGCGCGCGGCTCGCTGGTCGGCGGCACAATGCCAAGGGCAGCAAGATCCTGGTGCATGGCCTCGACCATTTCGCTGGTCAAGGCCCGAATCGAAATGTTTCGCTCCACCGCGCGCTTGATGATCTTGTCCTCAATGTCGGTGATGTTGCGCACATAGTTGACCTGGTAACCACTGGCCGCCAGCCAGCGCGCAATGACGTCGAACGCCATCATCATACGTGCATGACCGATGTGGCAAAGGTCGTAAATAGTCATGCCGCAGACGTACATTCGAACGCGGCCCGGTTCCAATGGAGAAAAATCTTCCATGCCACGCGACAGCGTGTTGTAGATGCGCAAGCTCATGTCAATTCAAGAAACCAAGTCGGGGAATGCCAAGAGGCTCGCCGACCCATGTTGATGCCGGTGATCAGGTGGGAAATGCCAACGGCGCAAGAGCTGCCCTCGGCTACAATCCAGCGCAGTATATAGCCCCACCCAGCTCGCCTACAAGACGGGTCTGAACCGAGCACGATTCCAAAGGCTCCATGAAGCACACCCCACATGTTTTCCGGTCGTTCGTGAAATTGCTGGCGCTGGCATTGATCTTGTCGATGTCCGTCGCACACGCTGACGACTACGCCGATGTCTCGCAACTGATGCGCGTCGGCAAGCTTGTCGAGGCAATGGCCAAGGCCGATCAATATTTGGCGGCCAAACCGCGCGACCCGCAGATGCGCTTTCTCAAAGGCGTGATGCAGCGCGACACGGGCAAAACACTCGAGGCCATTGTCACCTTTACCAAGCTGACCGAGGATTTTCCCGAGCTACCCGAGCCGTACAACAACCTGGCCGTCCTGTATGCGGGGCAAAGCCAGTTTGACAAGGCGCGCGTCGCGCTTGAGATGGCCATCCGAACCAACCCAAGCTACGCCACCGCGCATGAAAACCTCGGTGATGTGTATGCCAAACTGGCCAGCCAGGCCTACAACAAGGCCCTGCAACTGGACGGCAGCAACGCCGCTGTTGCGCCCAAGCTGGCACTGATACGCGAGCTGTTCAGCCCGGCTGGCAAAGGCCAGCACCCGCTGGCCTTTGCCCCCGCGTCGCCAGCCACTGCGACCGCAACGAAACCGAGCTTGCCAGCCAGCGCGCCGGCCATGGCGCCGGTGGCCGTTGCGCCATCAGCCCCCGTTGCCAAGACAACACCGGCTATGGTGACAGCAGCCCCGCCTGGCGCTACCACCGCCAGTGACGCCGCCAGTGAAGCAGAGGCTGCCGTGCTCACTTGGGCCAAGGCTTGGGCCAGCAAGGACTTGGCCGCCTACCTGGGTGCGTACGGCAAGGCATTCACACCACCAGGGGGCCTGTCGCGCAGGGCTTGGGAGGACGAGCGACGCAAGCGCATCGCCGGCAAGTCCAGCATCCAAGTCAAACTGCACAAGCTCACCGTGTCAGTTGATGGGAGCAAAGCGATCGCCCGGTTTCGACAGGATTACCGCGCCGACGCACTGGTCGTGTCAAGCCGCAAGACGCTCGAGCTGACCAAATCCGGCGACCGATGGCTGATCGTCCGCGAATCCACCGGAGCTTGATGGGCGAGGTCGCACCGCAGCGCAAGCCGGTGGACGCAACATCATGATGACGACGCTGCCGTGGGGGGCATCACGCGGCATTTGTTCGCTGGTGGTGGTCGTTGTGTCCGCGCTGCTGCTGTCCATGCCGGTGCACGCCAGCTCGAAGAACAGCAAGGCCAAGAAAAACGCGCCCAAGGCGTCCGCCGCGAACCACCGAAGCACCCACCCTGGCGCCGCCGAGGCCCGTCTGATTGAGGTGTACCGCCTCACGGCCGCCGCCCGTGTGCGCGACGCCTTGAAGCTTGCGCAAGCCCTGGTGACCGACTATCCCAACTTCCAGCTCGCCCAACTGGTCTACGGCGACTTGCTGGCGGCGCACGCGCGCCCTGTCAACACGTTGGGCGATGTTCCGGCGGCCCAGGCGCAAGCCGCACAGCCGGTATTGATGGAGTTGCGCGAGGAATCGCAGATGCGGCTCAAAGCGCTGCGCGAACGTCCACCAATCGGACACATTCCCTCGCCATTCCTGACCTTGCCGGCGCGCACCAAACACGCGATCGCGGTAGACGCCTCGCGTTCGCGCCTGTACTTGTTCAGAAACAACCCGGCCGGCCTCACCCTTGTAGCGGACTATTACGTGTCGGTGGGGAAAGCCGGCACGGAAAAAGCCGTGGAGGGCGATGCCCGCACGCCACTGGGCGTCTATTTCATCACCAGCAACCTGGATCCGAAGTCACTGAAAGAGTTCTACGGATCAGGGGCACTACCGATCAACTACCCCAACGCACTGGACAACAAGCGTGGCAAGACTGGCAGCGGAATCTGGCTGCATGGGACCCCGCCCACGCAGTTCTCGCGTGCGCCACTGGCCACTGACGGCTGTGTCGTGCTGGCCAATCCCGATCTCCAGCAGATCATTCGCACCGTCGAAGTCGGTACTACGCCAGTCGTGATCTCGCCACGTCTTGAGTGGGTGCCGCCGCACAGTTCGAGGGCGCAAGTCAAACCATTTGAGGAGGCTTTGACTGCATGGCAACACGCCAAGTCGAGTGGGGATTTGCCCCGCATCCTGAGCTTCTACACGCCGGACTTCAACAGCTTTGGAAAGTCGCTGCCGCAATGGATGCCCTCACTGCAATCCGAGCTTGGCAAAATCGGCGGTCGCGCGATTGAATTCAAGGACCTGAGCATGCTGCGCTGGACCGATGAAAGTGACACCATGGTGGTGACGTTTGGCGAGGTACCGCTCGGCACGCGAACCGGCAAGACCAAGCGCCAGTACTGGGTTCGCCGAGGCAACGAGTGGAAAATATTCTTTGAAGGAGTAATTGGATGAGTATCAAGACCCTTAGCGCCAGTCGGCGCCTGATCCTGGCCGCGTCGGCGGCATTGGCCCTGTGCACCCCAGCTTGGGCCGATGCGCCGCCCAAGGTCAAATTCGCCACCAGCGCCGGCGATTTCGTGGTCGAGGTCTACCCGGACAAGGCCCCCAAGACGGTTGAGAATTTTCTGCAGTATGTACGTGACAAACACTACGACGGAACGGTCTTCCATCGGGTGATCGAAAACTTCATGGTCCAAGGCGGCGGCTTCGACAGCAAGTATGCCGAGAAGAAGACACGCCCGCCAGTCAGGCACGAAGGGCGCGAGGCACTTGAAAAAGGTGGCCCGCGCAACACCGTGGGAACCTTGGCCATGGCACGCACCAATGACCCCCATTCAGCTTCCGCGCAGTTCTTCATCAACGTCAAGGACAACGCGTTTCTGGATCCAACAGTGATTCCCCCCGGCGACCCGGTTCCCAAGTTCGAACACCGTGGGCGGGTGTTCGAGAACACGCCGCGCGCCAACCTTTTGAATGCGCCCGAGCTGTTTGGCTACACCGTATTTGGCAAAGTCATCAGTGGCATGGAAGTGGTCAATCAGATCAAGGCCGTGCCAACCGGTCCGGGCGGCCCTTTCCCTTCGGATGTTCCAAAGACGCCCGTTGTCATCAACTCCGCAACTCTTGTGAAATAAGTCATGAGCAATCCAAAAGTCGAACTCCACATCGCCGACCATGGCGTCATCACGCTTGAACTCGACCAAGACAAGGCGCCCAAATCTGTTGCCAACTTTCTGAACTACGTCAACAAGGGGCACTACAACAACACCGTTTTCCACCGCGTCATCCCCGGTTTCATGGTGCAAGGCGGCGGGTTCGAACCCGGCATGAAGCAAAAACCCTGCGAGGCCCCGATCGAGAACGAAGCCAACAACGGCCTCAAGAACCTCAACTACACCGTGGCCATGGCGCGCACCGGGGATCCGCATTCGGCCACCGCCCAATTTTTCATCAATATCGCGGACAACGGCTTTCTTAACCACACCTCGCCGTCCGCACAAGGGTGGGGCTACGCGGTTTTCGGCAAAGTCGTTCAGGGCGCCGACGTGGTCGACAAGATCAAGTCAGTCCAGACCGGGCGCAAGGGCTTTCATGACGACGTGCCCAATAGCGACGTCGTGATCGAGAAAGCCGTCGCGCTGTGACATGAGCGGCCTGGACGGCGCTGTTTCCCCGCATAGCGCGCCGGTCCTGCTTGCGCCCGCCGACTGGCGCGTGATTGACTTCATCTCTGACGTGCACCTGAATGCCTGCGAGCCAGCCACCATGCAAGCGTGGCAGCACTACATGCAGTCCACCCGGGCCGACGCGGTATTTGTTCTGGGCGACCTGTTCGACGTGTGGGTTGGTGACGACCTGTTGTCACGTTCGCCTGACAACGCTTCGGCCCCCTTGGCATTCGAGCAACTGTGCGCACAGACCATGCGAGCCGCATCGCAGCGCCTGGCGCTATATGTGATGCATGGAAACCGCGACTTCTTGATTGGCAAAGCATTTGCTACCGCCTGCGGCGCAACCCTGATCGCCGACCCCACGCTGCTGCAGTTTGCCGGCGAGCGTTACCTGCTCTCGCACGGCGACGCCCTTTGCCTGGACGACACCGACTACATGCAGTTTCGGGCCATGGTGCGCGGTGACGCGTGGCAAGCGGCCTTTCTTGAACAGCCGCTAGCGCAGCGGCGTGCAATGGGCAAGAACCTGCGGGCCCAAAGTGAGGAGCGCAAGCGTCGCAGCAACGAGTACTTCGACCTGCGGGCCGCCGCCGTGGACGAGTGGCTGCTGGCCAACCACAGTTCAATCCTGATTCATGGCCACACTCACCGGGCGGCCGTTCATGACCTGGGCACCGGGCGGCGCCGCGTTGTGCTCAGCGACTGGGATGCTCTCGCCGCTCCACGGCGCACGGAGATATTGCGACTACAGCGCGAACCCGCACAGTTCAAGGCATCCGTTTCACTCCAGCGAATCGAAGCGGCTCGCGCCCATTTGACGTGAAGCGCTGGCTGCGGGCACTGCTGAGCCGGTCGCCCGATGGTCGCGACCAGATCTCCAACGAACTGTGGCAGGCAACCCTGACCCAGTTCCCATTCCTGTCCCTTCGCAGTGCCGCCGACCAGGCGCAACTGCGCCGACTGACCCGGGAATTCCTGCGGCACAAGGAATTCCATGGCGTGGACGGATTGGCCATCACTGACGCGATGGCCGTGGCCATCGCCAGCCAGGCTTGCCTGCCAATTCTGAAGCTGGGCACGCCAGCCCAGGCGCTGCAGTGGTACGACGACTTCGTTGGGATCGTGGTCCACCCGGACGAGGTGCTGGCACAACGCAGCGAGATCGACGACAGTGGTGTCGTGCATGACTACCAGGAGCGTTTGACTGGCGAAGCCATGGTAGGCGGGCCGGTGACCTTAAGTTGGCTTGATGTCTGGCAATCTGGTGCCAGCGCGGCACAAGGCTATAACGTGGTGATCCACGAATTCATTCACAAGATCGACATGCGAGACGGCATGGCGGACGGTTGCCCGCCGCTGCCACCGAACTTCATGGGTGCGGCCAACCCACGCATCGCCCGGCAGAACTGGCTTGCTCGAATGGACAGCGCCTTTGCCCTTTTTTCCGAACAAGTGGTGATGGCCGAGCGCTTCAGCGGTGCGCCAACCTGGCTGGACCCCTACGGCACGGAATCGATCGACGAGTTCTTTGCAGTGACTTGTGAAGCCTACTTCACCAATCGAGCGGTCTTCTCCCGCGAATTTCCCAGCCTGCTGGTGCTGTACGACGCCTTCTTCAATGCACCCAGTCCTGCGGATTGACCTCGTCAATCTGCCATGGATCGAGAAACATCTCGGCATAACGCTGAAAAATGCGCTGCTCCACGAAGACATCAAACAGGTCGGGGTCAATGTGACCGTTCAGCTTGAACTTGTTCATGATTGACATCGCCTGCGACAGCTTCATGCCGGGCTTGTACGGGCGATCACGCGCAGTCAATGCCTCAAAAATGTCGGCAATGCCCATCACCCTGGCCTGTACCGACATCTGTTCGCGACTTAGGCCCTTGGGGTAGCCCTTGCCATCCATGCGTTCGTGGTGTCCGCCCGCGTACTCGGGCACGTTGCGCAAATGCTTGGGCCAGGGCAGTTGTTCCAGCATCTTGATGGTCGCAACAATGTGGTAGTTGATGGTGTCTCGCTCGGCCAGTGTCAGCGTGCCGGCACGGATGGTCAGATTCTCGATTTCATCGGCTGTCAAGAACTCGGTCTCGACGCCATCCACGTTTCGCCACTTGTGTCGGCTCCCGAGATCGCGTACACGCTGCAGTGTGGCGTCCTTCATGGCCTCGGCGCCCACATTGGTCTGACGCAGGAAGTCGCGCTCGGCGTCCAGTGCCTCGCTGTCCATTTGACAAGCCCGCAGTATCTCCGCCTCGGCGCTCGGCTGCTCACATGGCCGCAATGCCAACTGGTGCCGCAAGGCATCGATCTCGACATCGCGCTTGAGCACTTCAAACCGAGTATCGATCAAGTTGATGCGATCAAACAAGGTGTGCAACTTGGTGGCCTTGTCAACCACATGGACCGGCGTGGTGACCTTGCCGCAATCGTGCAGCAGGCCGGCAATCTTAAGCTCGTAGCGGTCCCGGTCGTTCATGGCGAACGAGGCCAACGGCCCCGACGTGGTTGCGTTCACCGCCTCCGCCAGCATCATGGTCAGAGCCGGAACACGCTGGCAATGACCGCCGGTGTAAGGCGACTTCTCGTCAATCGCCAGATTGATCAGGCTGATGAAGGCCTCAAACAATTCCTCAAGCTGCGTCATCAGAAGACGGTTGCTCAGGGCAATGGCGGCCTGGGAAGCCAGTGATTCAGCCAGGCTTTGGTCTGACACGGAGAACGCCGTCACCTCGGTACCGCCGGGCTGCCGTGCGTTGAGCAACTGCAGTACGCCGATGATCTCGCCTTCATGGTTCTTCATCGGCACTGCCAGAAAGGACTTGGATCGATAGCCGGTTCGCTCATCGAACTGACGGGTGCCGGAGAAGTCGAAGTTGGCTTCCGTGTAGGCGTCGACGATATTGACCGTTTGCTGGTGAATCGCGGCGTACGCTGCCACCAGGGAGTCGTTGGGCGCGCCCTGTGCGTCAAACAAGGGCAGATCTGGAAAACTGATCGGAATGCCCGATGTACCCCCCATCGCAATGTGCAAGGAATCCGTGCGCAGAATTTCAAACCGAAGCGACTGCCCGTCCTCCGACAGCCGATAAAGCGTTCCGCCATCTGCATGGGTAATGGTCTTGGCGGCCAGCAGGATGTTCTCCAGCAAGCGATCAATGTCGCGCTCCCTGGACAAGGAGGCGCCAATGACATTGAGCTGCTCAAGCCGTTTGAGCATGTCATTCACAGAGTCCATGTGCCCTCCTTGCGTTTTGACCAACTGGATGTGGCGCCCTGCACCCGGCGATTCTTTCACATCCGGACTCGCCGAGTTACCCAAATGTCAATGCGAGCCCGAGGCACAAGTCAACCGCTCAGACTCGGAGTAACACTTTCAGAGCATTCTGCATGCGTCGCGCGGAGTCGGCATCGAAATCGCTGGCCAGAACGCTTGCGGCATCCTGCTCCCAGGTCTGAGCCGGGATCGGATCATTGCGCCGTGTCAGCAACTGCAGTTGCAGGGCACGCCGGGCATCGAGATGCGCGGCCGGCGTGGGCACCTCGGCGGCCATTTCAAGCCGCAACAAGGGTACCTCGGCACGAGCAGTTGGCGACGCGGCCACCGCCTTGACCCAGGAACCCCGTGTATGGGGTCCGATTCGAGCGCCGATATCCTGCGCAGCCGGCACTTGCGTGGCATCTCGGCGCTCCCACGCCATCAGGAGTTGGGTCAAGGCCTCCCCGTGGGCTTGGGCCGCGAGCCTTTTCAGCGCGAACTGAGCGTGCTCCAATGCCTCACGCTGGGCGCGAAATGCCGTGTCTCCCAGGCGCGGAACATCGACCGCAGGGCGTTCATCGCTCCGCCACACACCACGCTCATCACGCGTCCCGGCGCGTCCGGCATCCCTCGGACCGCGATCATCTGGGCGGGCACCACCCCGGGCATCGCGCGGACCCTTGGCACCGTCCTTGCGGTCGCCAAACTTGCCTGCGCGAGCGGGCGTCGGATCGCCCTTCTTCATGCCGGGCCGGTCATCCCCGCGCACCGCCACCACAGGTTTGCGGGGCGAAGCGACTACCGGGGCGGGCTCCGGCGGCACCGCCGTCAGCTCGCCATCTGATTCGACCAATGCGCCGGATGGTTGACCCGCATCGCCAACACGCGCGCCTTGCTCCGCCTGCACGGCGGCTTGCACAGCTACCTGCGCCTGCGCCTGCCCGCGCAGGGCAGTGTCCAGTGCGCTGATGGCAGCGCGAATCACCGTGGCATCGCCTGCGGCATTGGCCTTTTGAAGGGCCTTGGCGGCTTCCAGCACGACGCGATCACGCTCGCCCAAGGCCTGATCAGCCTTTTCGCGCTCGGCCGTCTTGCGTTGGAATGCCTCGTCAATCGGCTTGCGAAAAGCGTCCCACAGCTTCTGTTCCTGCCTGCGCTCCATGGGTACGTCGTGCGCCTCCGCCTGCCAGCGTTGTTGCAGCGACTTGACCGCGTCGACGCGCAGGACCGCCGCTTCACCCAGTGCCCTGGCCTCGTCGATCATGGCCTGGCGTCTCGCCAGACTCTGCTTTTGCAGGGCCTCCAGCGGAGCCGCAGCACAAGCCATGGCTTCCTTCCACAAAGGCTGCAACTCGGCAAACGCCTTTTCTCCCAGGTGACCGGCATCGCGCCAACGATCGGCGAAGTCGTGCAACAGGCGATTGAAGCCCTTCCAGTCGTCATCCAATGCAGTGGTATTGGCCGCCGCCCAAGTCTTCAATTCCTCAATCAAGGCCAGGCGCTGCGCGCGGTGCTGGGTGGCTTCGGTACGGACCTTCTCCAGCCAGGCCTCGACCACCTTGTGGGCTTCATTGCAGGCCTCGTCAAACCGCTTCCACAAGCTGTGGTTGGGGACACCACCCTGATCGGTCTGTTTCCACTGCTCACGCAAGGCACGCAGCGTCTCCTGCATCTTGCGTCCACCGATCGCCTGGCCCTCGGGGCGCTTGAGCAAACCCTCCGCCTTGGCGACCAGTTCGTCACGCAACTGGTCCGCCCGCCAGCGCTGCCAGCCTTCGAGTTCACCCGCCGCCGCCAGAGCGGCGTGGGCCTGGTTCTCCAGTCTGTCGTCGATGACTTTGCCAAACTCCTTGAGACTGTTGCGCAGTGCCGCCGCCGCGCCAGCGCTGGCTTTGCCATGCCCCTGCGCGATTTCAAGTTCCAGTTTCGTCAGCGCGTCGCGTACCGCTTCGATCGCGTGCGCCTTCACGGCGGGGTCGACTTTGGGTTTCTGGGGTTTGGCCAGCGCTTCAGCGGAAACGCCTCGTGCGGCACGTAGTTGATCAGCCCAAACTTGCACAGGCGGCAAGGGAGCCGCACCGTCCTCGGCGGCTGCAACCGCCAGCGCCAAGGCACCCTTGAACGCGTCCCACACCACCAACAACTGGGCACGCGATGCCTCCAGCAAAGGCGGGAATTTCATGTCAACGCTAGGCCAGTTGGCGTCAGACAGCAGCCCCGAGGCTTGAATTTGCCAATTGTCGACATCGCTGCGCAGTGATTCCCACACCGCCTGCGCATCGCGCCAGGGCTTGGTCGAGAGCACCTCGATACGCTGCGCCAACAAGACCGCCGCCTCGCGCTGCACCTGGACGCGATGCTGCAAGTCCTCGATCACCTTGACGCGGTCCGCCAATTGCAGCTTGAGTGCGGCGAGGGGCTCTTTGCTCAGCGGCGCGCCGGCCTTCGCCGCGTCGCGCTGCCATGCCAACGCGTCGGCAATGTTCAACTTGGGGATAGAGATCAGGGTTTTCGCCTTGTCGGCCCACTCCGCGGCAATGACCTCCTGCCCTTTGCTGCGCTTGATCTCGTCGAGCCTTTCGCGCAGGAGCTTGGCAGCGCCTTTGTCTTTGATGCTGAGTTCCTTGAACACCGCTTGCATCTGTTCAGCACTAGGCTCGCGTGCCAGCCACTCCCGAATTCTTGCGGTACGGTCGCCCGAGGTATGGGCCGAGAAAGCCCCGCCAGTCAGCGCATCCAGAGGATGAAGTTCATTTGTTTTAACGGTGGCTTGGTTCACTTCGGGTACTTCGGAAGAAAGGTTGACAGGGGATTAGGCCGCAAGGCCACGCAGACAGCGCAGGCCTCGACCTCGCAGATCACTGCGACAAAGGCGCTATTTTCACCGCTATTTGATCGGCCGCCAAAATTCCGTGTTCGCAATGACCAGCCATGCACTGCGGTCGGTGTCTGGCGCGCAAGGTGGCCTCTATATAGAACACTGTTTGATCGCCCCATAAAGAAAGCCCGGTCGGTTGGCTCAAAGCCGACCCGCCGGGCTTGACGGCTGACCAAAGGTCCGTGCCGTCTTGGGTACGCAAGAGGGAGAGTTACGTCCCTCGTTGCGCTGGAAGCAAGAGATTGCTCCCGTGAATCGCCGGGGCCGCTTCATCACAGCTACCCGAAGGTAGGGACTGGCTACTGCCGACTTGTTGCCCGACATCTCAGGCAATTTCAGTCTAGGTAAATGCGCCACCGAAAGCAAATTGATTTTTCAATGAATTCGGGGACGCTGATTGCGACGAGCGTCATTTTGGTCGGCCTTCGAGCCAACAACCGGCAGTCCACGCTCATCACTTAAGGTCAACAATAGAATAACAAACCTATTTAATATTGTTGACCTCATATATCAAAGCCCCCTAGAATCCGCCCATCCCAGACCAAGTCTAGGGATAACCCGCACCCGCTGCCGAACCCGGCATATTCGATTTGCACCCAAAGTCTGGATGACGTGGTGCAACATTGATGGCGTACCAACCCAAGCGAGGCGCCCGAGTTGATGACACTGCATGCAGTGCCGTTCAACAAGCCCCCCCGTGCAAGAAGGAAGAGCTATGACAGCGTCACAAAAACTGAGTCAGGGCCTGCGAACGTTCGCAAACGACATCGCCCAAGGATTCTTTGAAGTTACCCACAACGGTTTCGCCCTGGTTGGCTTGGCCGTGATGTTTGCCGTCATAACCTTGACGGCCCGGCCCGATCTGCGCGAGGCCGGCGAAATTCGCTTGATGAGCTGGCTGCAAGCCCGCCAACCAGTGGCGCAAGCGATGGAAGGGAGCGTCGACGCCATCGACCGCGCCACCGCCACTGATCCGCAAGACCTGCCCAAACAGCAGGCCACGGTCGCGTACTGGTTAAGCAAAAAGTACCGTGTCGCCCCGGAGCCGCTGAGCGCCTTGGTCGCCGAAGCCTATGAGATCGGCCAACGCACCAAGCTTGACCCGACCCTGATTCTGGCTGTCATGGCGGTTGAATCAGGTTTCAACCCGTTTGCCCAGAGTCCTGTTGGCGCCCAAGGCCTGATGCAGGTGATGACCCGTGTGCACAGTGACAAGTACGAGAGTTTTGGCGGAAAGTTGGCGGCGTTCGATCCCCTCACCAACCTGCGCGTCGGCGCCAAGGTGTTGCAAGAATGCATCCGGCGTGCCGGCTCGGTTCAAGGCGGGCTGCGCTTCTATGTTGGGGCTGCCAACTTGGAAGACGACAGTGGTTATGCCGACAAGGTGATGGCCGAGCACCTGCGGCTGCAGAATGTGGCCAATGGGCGCGTCACCGCGCCCACCACCGCGCAGGCGGCGCCGGTGACTGCGCCAGCCAAGCCTCAACCGGTCACCGAGCCAGAGCAATTGGCTGCTGCCACCAATCTGTCCTGAACAGCCAACATCCGACAATCAGTTGAGGACAGAGCGTCGCGGAGCTCCGGTCTGTCCCGCAAAGCGGACAGCCAACATCCGACGATCAGTTGAGGACAGAGCGTCGCGGAGCTCCGGTCTGTCCCGCAAAGCCTCAGGTTACACTCCGAAAGCACGCAACTGGCGATAGGCGCTCAAATCATGAATTTGCAGCGCTGACGTGGGATCACCACGGGGAAGCGTGCCGCATGGCCTCACGGGAGAGTGCGATTAGCCGTTCGCCTGGGCAGCCCTTGTTTCATGCCACATGAGCCAAGGTCCATCGTCATCGTGAAGCCTGGCGGGACAGACCGCAGGTTCACGCCGTGAACAAGCTCTGTCCTCAACTGACTTAAACGCCATGTACCACCGCAACATCCTCGTCGAGCAAACCGACCCCGAACTCTGGAGCGCCATCCTGGCCGAGAACGCCCGCCAGGAACACCACATCGAGCTGATCGCCAGCGAAAACTACGCCTCGCCCGCCGTCATGGCCGCGCAGGGCTCGCAACTCACCAACAAATACGCCGAGGGCTACCCCGGCAAGCGCTACTACGGCGGCTGCGAGCACGTGGATGTGGCCGAGCAACTGGCGATCAACCGCGTGAAGCAGATCTTTGGCGCCGAGACAGCCAATGTGCAGCCACATTGCGGCGCCTCGGCCAACGAAGCCGTCTTCCTGGCTTTCCTGAAACCCGGCGACACCATCATGGGCATGAGCCTGGCCGAAGGCGGCCACCTGACCCACGGCATGGCGCTCAACATCAGCGGCAAGTGGTTCAACGTGGTCAGTTACGGTCTCAACGCCAAGGAAGAGATCGACTACGACGCCATGGAGCGCAAAGCGCACGAGACCAATCCAAAGCTGATCATTGCGGGTGCCTCGGCCTATGCGCTGGCGATCGACTTTGAGCGTTTTGCCAAGGTGGCCAAAGACGTTGGCGCCATCTTTATGGTCGACATGGCGCACTATGCCGGCCTGATTGCCGCAGGCATCTACCCCAACCCGGTGCCACACGCCGATGTGGTCACCTCCACCACCCACAAGAGCCTGCGCGGCCCACGCGGCGGCATCATCCTGATGAAGAGCCAGCACGAGAACGCCATCAACAGCGCCATTTTCCCCGGCCTGCAAGGTGGCCCGCTGATGCACGTGATCGCCGCCAAGGCGGTTGCCTTCAAGGAAGCGCTGGCCCCTGAATTCAAGCTGTACCAACAGCAGGTTCTGAAAAACGCCCAGATCGTGGCGCAGACCCTGACCGAGCGTGGCCTGCGCATCGTCAGCGGCCGCACCGAGAGCCACCTCATGCTGGTGGACCTGCGCGCCAAGGGCATCACCGGCAAGGAAGCCGAGGCGGTGCTGGGCAGCGCGCACATGACCATCAACAAGAACGCCATTCCCAACGACCCGGAGAAACCGATGGTCACCAGCGGCGTGCGCATCGGCACACCGGCCATGACCACGCGTGGTTTCAAGGACGAGGAGGCGCGTATCACGGCCAACTTGATCGCCGACGTCCTGGACAACCCGCGCGACGCGGCCACCATTGAAGCGATTCGCGCCAAGGTCAACGCCCTCACCGCCCGCTTCCCGGTCTACGGCTGAGCTCGTCCCCATGAAATGCCCCTTCTGCAGCCACTCCGAGACCCAAGTGGTTGAAACCAGGGTGTCGGAAGACGGCGACTTCATCCGCCGACGCCGTCAGTGTGGCGCCTGCGAGAAGCGCTTCACGACCTACGAACGACCCGACGTCAACTTCCCGACCGTCGTCAAGAAGGATGGCCGGCGCATTGAGTTCGACCGCGGCAAGCTGCGGGCATCCATCAACCTGGCGCTGCGCAAGCGCCCGGTCAGCACCGAGCAAGTTGACAGCGCCATCGAGCGCATGGAAGAGAAACTGCTCAACCTCGGCCTGCGCGAGATCCCCTCGGCGCGCATTGGCGAACTGGTGATGCGCGAGCTCAAGAAGCTCGACAAGGTCGCCTACGTGCGCTTTGCCAGCGTCTACCGCAGTTTTGAAGATATTGATGAGTTCAAGACGCTGGTCGATGAGGTGCGGCGGTAGGCCTTTCACGACCGCACACCGTTTGTCCTGCCAAGGCTGACGTTTGTCAGGACGGTGTGCTGCCGTCCAGCATAGGCAACTACAGTCAACGACATGAAGCAACGCTTACCGCTCGCCTCGAAGCCTCGCCCGGCGCGCGGTTTCACGCTCATCGAGCTGCTAATCGTCGTCGCCATCCTGGGGATACTAGCCGCACTAGCGGCGCCGAGTTTTACCGAGACGATCAAGAGATATCGGGTCAATGCGATCACCGATGACTTGACCAGTTCCATTCAATTGGCGCGGTCCGAGGCCATCAGAAGGCGCGTTCAAATCGGGCTTGACCGGACTGCAGGGTGCGGTGTGGCCCTTGCAACCGTTGACGATTGGGACTGCGGGTGGAACATGTTTGTGGACGTCGATGGCACCGGCACATTCACTGCTGGCGACACCGTGTTTCGATCATTCACCATTCCAACTGGGTATCACTTGACGCATAATGCCGCCGCACCCAACTCCGTGATGCTGATCACTCGATTTGGGCAACCCGGCACGCCTTCAGAGCGCTTCTTGATCTCCCCCCCAGAAGGCGTCGCAGGCTCAGCCACCAGAGCCGCATGCTTCTTCCCAGGAGGTAGCCTCCGCACCGGAAAAGGAACCCCACCATGCGCGGCATTGTAAGAATTCAGCGTCGGCACGCGGCGCAGCCAAGACGCCAGCGGGGCTTGAGTCTGGTCGAGTCTCTTGTCGCCCTCTTGGTGCTGACGCTCGGAATCATGGGTTTGGCCGGCGTGCAGGCGCGCATGGTGGTTGAAACGCGCACGACCAACTCGCGCGCCGTTGCGGTCGGCCTTATTGATGACCTTGTGAACCGCATGATGTTGAACCGGCAGTTGGCAGCAGCCGGGGGCTACGCTTTAGCGTTTTCGCCGGTGGTGCCAGCGGCGCCGGCGGATTGTGCCGCTATCGCGTGCAATGAAGTGCAAAGGGCCGCGTGGGATCTCAACCTTTGGCGAACATCGGTCGGCAATCTACTATCCGGGGGGCAGTCAGCCGTTTTCTCGTCCAATGTTGACCCTCGACAAATAGGGGTCATGATCGCCTGGCGGGCCAACGAAGGCAAGACCCGCTCAGGTGGCGTCGATCCTGTTGATGCTGCGTATCAGGCCCCGTTTGCTGTTCTGACCGGCACGGCAACGGCGTGTCCGCCCACATTTCTTTGCCATCTCGTTTATGTGCAGCCCTGAATCACCAAGGGGGTTATCCATGCATAAGCCCAATCGATTTGTCGACTCCAGTCTAGCTGCCTCGCAGAGCGGTATTTCTCTGATCGAACTACTGATTGGCATTACGATAGGTCTGCTAGTCGTCGTGGCGGCGCTTGGTAGTCTGGCGTTCACACAAATCACATCGACAACTGTCGGCGATAGCGCCCGTCTGCAACAGAAAGCCAATAGCGCATTTCGGACCATCGGTTATCAACTCCGCCAGGCTGGTGGCATTCAGTTGATGCAGCCCGTCGGCACGGGCGTCGTCAGCTACAGCAACCAGTTCAACGGTTGGAACGGAACAGGCCCAAACATTGCCGTGACGGGTGTCGAAGGCGGCGGCCTACCCGACACCTTGCGTATGAGCTACGAGGACGACGGTGCCTCCCGCGATTGCTTGGGGAATCTTGCCACCACGACCCCCTTGGTTCGGGTTGATAACGAGTTCTCTGTTGTCGGTGGCCGGCTGATGTGCAGAGGCGCGGATGGCACATTCCTGGCCCTTCTGGATGGCGTGGAGAACTTCCAGGTCACCTACGGTGTGAAAAGTGAAGTTCCTGCGCTTCCCGCAGTCCCCGCCAGATTTGCCCCTTCAAATGCGCTAGGTACCGCCCTGCCCTACCAACCGGCGAGTGCGACGCATCAGCAGTTCCCGGCAAATCCGGCCATCTTCGCAAACCCACCATTCGTTCAATCGGTGACGATCTGCTTGCAGTTACGCGGTGATCAAGCTGGTGACGCTTCTGCGGGCGGTGGCACGCAAGGGTGCAATGGATTCATCGCCAACGATGGCTTTATTAGGCGAGCGTTTCGAAACACCTACACCTTGCGCGGAGTGCTGCTGTGAATCTACTTCCACGAACAGGCATGCGTCGTCAAGGTCAAGTCGGCGTGGCGCTGATCACCGTAATGGTGATTCTGTTGCTGGGTATCATCGCTGTATTGGCTGCGGCGCGTAGCGGCTTGCTGAATGAAGCATTGGTTGGCAATGACACCGATTACAGCCGCACACTGGCCGCAGCCGAAGCGCTTTTGAGAGATGCGGAGATCGACGTACGTGGCCGCCTTCCGAACGGTTTTTACTGCGCTTCCAACCCTCTGAATACCGGTAGCGAAGATGTCCAACCCAACTTCGTCGGCTGTCGCAACGCAGTGGGTGGAAATCCGTGGTTCCCGAATGACGAGATTGAATATCAACTGGTTGCCAATGCTGTGGCGGTATCCCCTGCAGCCACACCCTGCCTTCAAGGAATCTGCGTTCCGGCCAGCCTGACGACGCTGCACAATCCGCCGGCCTTCACAATAGAGAACAACCTCCCGGCCATGGCGCCATTTGGTGTGCGTTACGGCACGTTTACGCGCACCGGCGCACCGGCTCTGGCTGGCAGCTTGGCCACCAATCCGATATTGAGGCCCCCTTTTCCGGTTGCCGTAGACGCCCCGAACCAGGGCTGGTACTGGGTCGAGGTGTTTGTCTACAAAGCGAACGCCATGGGTCCTCGCAGCATCGGGGTGCCGCCGAGTGGCGGTTCGCCGTTCATTTACCGAATCACTGCGGTGGCACTTGGACAGAAGCCCGGAACACGAGCGGTGCTCAAGTCCTTTTTTGTACCCAACCCCGCCACGTAGGCGGATAGGGCGGCCGAGACCGACCCGTTTCACCAGAGTCCCGCGCACGCAACCGATTTCACGTTGCACACGAATGGAGAATAGTCATGAGCAATCAGATCAGCACCAACACCGTCACCCCCCGCGTGACTCATCCCCGAAGCGCGCTGTGGACCGCATTTTGGGTAGCCGGGTTGACTGCCACGTCCGTGACGGCGCACGCGGTCGGCTTGACTCTGGCCACAGCGCCACCCGGCTCCGGTGGCCGTGAACCTGCCCCCAACGTTATCGTGTCGGTCGATGATTCCGGCAGCATGGGCTGGGATGTCAACGGATGCGCGACCACCGACTGGAACCTCGCCATTTACGGCAGCTATTTCAATGAGGCCGGTGCCACCGGATGCCCCACACCTGCATCCAATCCAAATCCCTCGCGAATTGCATCTCTCAAGGCCGCGCTGAACGCACAATTCGGCAGCGCCACCAAAATCCCGGACAACCGAATTCGCTTGGCGTGGCAGGCGATGTGGAACAATGGCGGCGCCTCCGGGGCCGCCAGTTTGACAACGGGAGCGACAAACTCGATGAAGCCACTAACCGGCGCGCATCGGACGAATTTCATAACTTTCGCGAACAGCCTGAAGGCGGGTTACGGCACACCATCGCACAAGATGATGCAACAGGCCTATGACTACATGCGCTCCGCAGCCGGCACAAATAGCCCCTGGGCCGACAATCCGGGCACCGCCCAGGCCACCCCGTATTTGGCGTGTCGGCGCTCCTACCATGTTTTCATGACCGATGGCGCATGGAACTCAGAGGGATCACCCACCACTGGAAACCGAGACGGCACAGCGGTGACGCTGCCCGACGGCACGCCTTATGCTCCCGCCACTTCAAACCAGGTCCGCGCATACAAAGACGCGCACGGCGGAACCAAAGGAACCCTCGCAGATCACGCCTTCAGGAACTGGGCGACCGACTTGCAGGACGGCACGGGCGGCACCCAAGCGATGGCCAACTCAATCACCGGATTGATGCGTGTGAAGACCGATGAACCCGTAGGCGCCACGACGCTGACGCCCTATTGGAACCCCAAGAATGACCCCGCTACGTGGCAACACCTAGTGCAACACACGATCGGATTTGGCAAGTCCGCTTCAACTTGGACCGGTAACCCAACGTGGGATAACTTGACCGACAACAACTACGGCGGCGGGTATTCCGCGTTGGTGAATGGAACCGTAGGCTGGCAAGACCCCATGCCCAGTGCAGGAGAAATCACAATCCGCCCATCTG
This sequence comes from Rhodoferax sp., assembly GCA_030685025.1. Classification (GTDB taxonomy): domain Bacteria; phylum Pseudomonadota; class Gammaproteobacteria; order Burkholderiales; family Burkholderiaceae_C; genus Rhodoferax_D. Next base: position 131,582 of record JAUXWC010000281.1, on the reverse strand, counting down.
AGCTGTGGCATTCGGCCTTGAATGGGCGTGGCAAGTTTTACCCTGCAAGGAATCCCGCCGCGCTGGAAGCGGCATTCGGCGAGATCCTGGACAACATCCTTGCCGACACGGGTCCGACGACGGTGTCGATTGGGGCGAACTCCACGACGACACGCACAGTCTCGAACGCGTTTGTGGCCAGCTACGATGCGTCATTGGGCTGGGCTGGCAACTTGGTGTCCTACGCATTGTCTTCTAGCGGCGACATGAGTGCGACACCGGTTTGGTGGGCGGCCGGCAAGGATGCCAGTGGTACGCCACGAGGCTTGGACAAGGAACTGCCGGTACCCTTCGACACCGGTACACGGTTGGTGCTCTCCCACAACGGCACCGCGGGCATATCCTGGAAGTGGGCGAACCTGTCAGTTGGTCAGAAGACCGCAATGAAGACCGGGGGTGATACGGATGTCATTGGCGAAAACCGTCTGAACTATGTGCGCGGTGACAAGACGAAGGAAGTATCCGCTGCCCCCCCAGGATCTTTTCGCAGTCGAACCACCCGTTTGGGTGATATCGTCAATTCCAATGTCTGGTATGTCGGCAAACCCAGTGGTGGCTACGCGGCTAGCGGGTATGCGGGTTTTGCCAGCGCAAACTACACCCGCGCTCCGATGGTGTACGTCGGGGCCAACGACGGCATGTTGCACGGTTTTCTAGCTAGCGACGGCGAAGAGAAGTTGGCCTATGTCCCGAAAGGCGTACTTGGTAAATTCATCAACTTCTCGAGTCCATCGTATGTCCACGAGTACTTCGTCGACGCGCAGCCGTTCAGTGGCGATGCCGACTTTGGCGGCTGGAAGACCGTCCTTGTTGGTGGTCTCGGTGGCGGCGGAAAAGGCTACTACATTCTTGACATCACTAACCCAGCCAATTTCATGGAAGCCAATGCTTCCACGCTGGTCGTTGCCGACACGACTGACAGTGTCGATGCCGACCTTGGCTATATTTATTCCCCCCCCGTGATCGACGACGGGCGACCAGACAAGTCGCAACAGATCGTAAAGATGAACAATGGTAAGTGGGCGGTCGTGTTGGGCAATGGCTACAACAGTAGTCTTGAGCGGCCCGTCCTGATCGTTCACTTTCTGGATGGCACGGCACCGGTCAAGATCACACCGACATGCGCAACTAGTTGCCCCAGTTTCATTGGCGACGGAAATGGGCTTTCAACACCACGCTTGATCGACCTGAACATTGACGGCACCGTGGATGTAGCGTATGCGGGAGATTTGAAGGGCAACCTCTGGAAGTTTGACCTCTCCGCAACGACTAGCACTGGCTGGGTCGTGGCATTCTCGAACGCGCCATATTTTGTGGCCAAGAGCCCCAGCAATGTGCGCCAACCCATCATGACAGCGCCCTATACCATCGTGCACCCCAAGGGGGGCATCATGGTGGCGTTTGGCACAGGACGAAATGTCACGAGCACTGACCCAGGCACCCTCGACACCGATACCCTTTGGGCGGTTTGGGACAATAGCGCTCTGTCGCAATCCGGTGGAGTCGTGACAATGACTGCCCCTACGCTGGGTGTTGTCAACACTGGCGCCGAAGCGTCACGGCCAGCGTCGCTAGTCCAGCAGTTCCACAGTACAGTGATACTTGATGGGACCAAGAAACTCTACAACGTTACGCGCAACGCGGTCGTCTACACTTTCGATGCTTCCACCAAACGTGGTTGGTACATCGATTGGCCAAACGGTGGTCAGCGTGTGTTGCACAATCCAACCCTGTACAACGGAGAGCGAATACTGGTTCAGAGCACCATCCCCCAGTCTGGGTCCGGCACCGCAGGCGAGACCTGTACGCCATTGACTTCCCCTGGCAGCACGTTCATCTCAGTTTTCAGTTTGTTCACGGGAAACCCCTCCAAGAACCAGGTGTTCATTCCCGTCGATGGCAGCATCGTTCCGGCCAACTTGGGCACCACTCAGGTGGATCCGAATGACTACACCAGAATCAACAAAGATGGCTCTGTCATCATGGTCGGCGCAGATCGCAAGAAAAGCAAAACCCTGACTGGGCAAGAACTGGGTATCCGTTCCAACTGGCGTGAATACCAATGACGGCGCCGGAGGCCATCATGAATCAGACTGCCCAACGCGCCGTGTCGAATCGTGGATTCACCTTGATCGAGGTGATGATAACGATCGCGATTGTGGCAATCCTGACGGCGGTGGCACTGCCCAGCTACAACGAGTACGTCTTGCGTAGCCACCGGTCCAACGCGCGGACCGCGCTGGTGGGCGCAGTGCAGTGGATGGAAAGGGCGGCGACTGTCACGGGTGTCTACCCCTTGACTGCGGCCGTCCCCGCCGGTCTTCTTGTCGTAGAGGGGGCACGATACACCCTGACGGTGAACTCTCCAGATGGTCTGGTCTTCACGTTCACGGCCACCCCGGCCGCTGGGACACCGCAAGTCGGTGACAAGTGCGGCAATCTGGTGATTGATCAGACCGGACTGAAAACCGTGACGGCAGCCACTCTGACTGCGATGGAGTGCTGGGCGCGGTGAGCTATTGCCAAGAGCAGTCGTTCTTTGGCAGATGTGGGCTCCCACCCGGCACCACACCGGAGGCCGAGCGCACTCCCGAAGTCGGGCGACCCTGACCGCTACTGAGAAGCCATGATCAGCAACGCTGTCGATCAAGCCCGCCGAAGTCTTCTGCTGACTTCGCCCAACCCGCGAGTCGGATGCGTCATCACCACCCCGGATGGAACCATCCTGGGTCAAGGCCACACCCAACACACCGGCGGCCCGCACGCCGAAATCATGGCCCTGCGCGACGCCACGTCCAGGGGCAACTCGGTGCGAGGCGCCACCGCCTATGTCACGCTCGAACCCTGTTCGCACCACGGCCGCACCGGCCCGTGCTGCGACGCCTTGATTGCCGCAAGCATCGGCAAGGTTGTCGCCTCCATCGCCGACCCGAATCCACTGGTGTCCGGCCAAGGCTTTGCGCGGCTGCGCGCGGCGGGCGTGGAGGTAGAAATTGGTCCCGGCGCGGCGGAGTCGCGTGAGCTCAACATCGGGTTCTTCAGCCGCATGATTCGCAAGACCCCTTGGGTGCGCATGAAGATCGCCGCGTCGCTCGATGGCAAGACTGCCCTTCACAACGGCCAAAGCCAATGGATCACCTCCGAGCCGGCGCGCCGCGATGGCCACGCCTGGCGCGCGCGCGCCTGTGCCGTGCTCACAGGCGTTGGCACGGTGCTGTCGGACAATCCACGGCTTGATGTCCGCCTGGTCGATACACCACGGCAACCGCACTTGGTGGTTGTTGACAGTCGCCTTGAAACGCCGCTGGATGCTCACCTTTTTATAGCAGGCAGGTCTTTGTACATTTACTGCGCGGTGCAAAACGATGCCAAGAGTGCAGCCTTGGCGGCGCGCGGCGCGACCATCGTCTATCTGCCCCGAATGAACCCAGACGGCAGCCCCAGCAGCCAGGTCGATCTGGCCGCGATGTTGCGCGATCTGGCCGCACGCGAGGTCAACGAGATGCATGTCGAAGCCGGCCAGGCACTCAATGGCGCGCTGATCGCAGCCGGGCTGGTCGACGAGTTGGTGGTCTACCTCGGCCCCAAGTTGATTGGTCAGGGGCGTGGCATGGCGCAATTTGGACCCTTGAGCGAGCTCGCGCAGGCGGTGCCACTGACGTTCATTTCGACCGAAATGACCGGGCCCGATCTGCGTATCGTGGCGCGAATCGCCGGGCGCGACGAGTTCTGACGCGGGACATTCCCGCCACCTCGCCGGGGTCAGCACAGGTTGATCTGACTTTCCTGCGAAAATAGCGCCATGTTTACCGGAATCATCACCGGCGTGGGGCGCATCGTCGCCGTCCATGCTTTGGGCAGCTCTTCATCACACGGCCGACGACTCACGATCGAATGTCCGCCCACCTACCTCGACGACGTGAGCCTGGGCGACAGCATCGCGCTGAATGGCGCCTGCATGACCGTCACGGCCATGGATGCAAGGTCGCACCAGTTCAACATTGACATCTCGGCCGAGTCACTGACCAAAACCGCTGGTTTGTCCCAGCCCGGCTTAATCAACCTCGAGAAGGCCTTGCGCGCCAACGACCGCCTGGGTGGGCACTTGGTGTCCGGGCATGTCGATGGCGTGGGCACCGTCACGCACTTCGCGCAGGTCGGCGAAAGCTGGGACTTGGCGCTCCTCGCCCCACGTGACTTGGCCAAATACTTGGCCTACAAGGGCTCGATCACCGTCAACGGCGTGAGCCTGACCGTCAATCAGGTGGCGGATCTGCCGAGCGGCTGCGAGTGTCGCATCAACCTGATCCCGCACACGGTCCAGAACACCGCCTTGAACACCCTCGCCTCAGGTTCCCAGGTCAACCTGGAAATCGACCTGATCGCGCGCTATGTAGAGCGCATGCTCAGCCTGGAGCCGCAATTGGCCCCGCTGGCGGCCGCCACTGCCGCTACGGGCTAGGCCAGGCGCAGATTGACCTATTCCCCCTTCACGTCTCACTGAAAGTTCTTGCATGAGCGCACTCTCCCCTGTTTCCATTTCTCCGGTCGAAGAAATCGTGGCCGACATGCGCGGCGGGCGCATGGTGATTCTGGTCGACGAAGAAGACCGCGAGAATGAAGGCGACCTGGTACTGGCCGCCGATCACGTCACGCCCGAGGCGATCAATTTCATGGCGCGCTTTGGCCGGGGCTTGATTTGCCTGACCCTCACGCGCGAGCGCTGCGAGCGCCTGCAACTGCCGCCGATGGCGGTGCGCAACGGCACCAAGCTGGCCACAGCGTTCACCGTGTCGATCGAGGCCGCGCAGGGTGTCACCACCGGCATCTCCGCAGCCGACCGCGCCCGCACCGTGCAGGCCGCCGTCGCCAAGAACGCCAAGGCCGACGACCTGGTGCAGCCTGGCCACATCTTCCCGCTGCAAGCGGTTGACGGCGGCGTCCTGATGCGCGCGGGGCACACCGAGGCGGGCTGCGATCTGGCGGCCATGGCGGGCTGCTCACCGGCGGCCGTGATCTGCGAAATCATGAAGGACGACGGCACGATGGCGCGCCTGCCCGACCTGCAATTGTTTGCCGCCGAGCATGGACTCAAGATCGGCACCATTGCCGACCTGATCGAGCACCGTAGCCGGGTTGAATCGCTGGTTGTAAAGGTTGGCACACGCGCGCTGCACACTGCCTTTGGCGAGTTCACCGTCCACGCGTTTCGCGACACACCGGCGCAGGGAGTGCATCTGGCGCTGGTCAAGGGCCAGTGGCTACCGGGCGACACCGTGCCGGCCCGCGTGCACGAACCGTTGTCGATCTTCGATGCGCTGGAAACCAATCGTGCCATGCACTCCTGGAGCCTGGACGCCAGCCTGGCGCGGATTGCGGCGGAAGGCAAGGGCGTGGTGGTGCTGCTCAACTGCGGCGAGACGGCGGAGCAACTCCTGTCCCAGTTTGAAGGCACCGCCCTGGCCAGCCATGGACCAGAGCGCGAACGCATGGACCTGCGCACATACGGCGTTGGCGCGCAAATCCTGCGCGAGTGCGGTGTACACAAGATGACGCTGATGGGCAACCCCCGGCGCATGCCCAGCATGACCGGCTACGGCCTGGAAATCACCGGCTACATCGCGAAGTAATATTCTTGCGGGACAGACCGCAGTTACACGAAGTGAACCAGCTCTGTCCCCAACTGATTAGAAACCTTGCGGGACAGACCGCAGTTACACGAAGTGAACCAGCTCTGTCCCCAACCGATTAGAAAAAAGGAGCCTTCCATGTTCAACGCCGACAAAGGCACCCTGCAGCCAGGCGACGCGCGACTCAACGGCAAACGCCTGGCCATTGGCATCGTGCAGGCACGCTTCAACGAACCCATCACCAATGCGCTGGCGCAGGCCTGCCACGCCGAACTGATCGCGCTCGGCGTGCAGGACAAGAATATCGACCACGTCATGGTGCCCGGGGCATTGGAAGTTCCGGTGGCGCTGATGGCCATGGCTGAAAAGGCCAAGTACGACGCGCTGGTGGCACTGGGTTGCATCATCCGGGGTGAGACCTACCACTTTGAACTGGTGGCCAATGAGTCGAGCGCCGGCGTCAGCCGCGTCGCGCTGGACTACCAGATACCGATTGCCAACGCGATCCTCACCACCGAGACCCTGGAGCAAGCCATTGCCAGGAAGACCGATAAGGGGCGCGATGCCGCCCGCGTCGCCGTGGAAATGGCCAACCTGATACAGGAGATCTGATGAGCACCGCAGGCCCCAAACCCGACGGCAAGCGCCCGCCGCGCCAGTCCCGCACCGGGCTGACCAGCACCGGCGTGCGCAAGGCCGCCAGCAAGTCCAGCCGCAGCCGCTCGCGGGAATTCGCCTTGCAGGCGCTCTACCAAAGCCTGGTCGGCGGCAATGCGGTGACCGATGTGGATGCGTTCACACGCGACCTGGCCGGCTTCGGCAAGTGCGACTCGGTGCATTTTGATGCCCTGTTGCATGGTTGCGTGGAGCAGGCCGGTGAGCTCGATGCCCTGATCGTGCCGCTGCTGGACCGCAAGCTGGCCGAGATATCCCCGATTGAACGCGGCGTGATGTGGATTGGCGCATACGAGCTCAAGCACTGTCTGGATGTGCCGTGGCGCGTGGTCCTCAACGAATGCGTTGAACTGGCCAAGGAGTTTGGTGGTACCGATGGCCACAAGTACGTGAACGCCGTGCTCAACGGCCTGGCGCCGACGCTTCGCGCGGCGGAAGTCGCCGCCGACCGTTCAGGCAAACCGGCCCGCACGTGAGCGTTGATCGTCCCGCCATGCGCATTTCCGAGCGAGCCCGGCGCATTGAGCCCTTCTACGTGATGGAGGTGGCCAAGGCAGCGCAAAACCTGGCCAGGCAGGTGGCCGACACCGCCTCGCCAATGATCTACCTGAACATCGGCGAGCCCGACTTCACCGCGCCACCGCTGGTGCAGGAGGCCGCAGCCAAGGCGATTCGTGACGGGCGCACCCAGTACACCCAGGCCATCGGGCTTGAGCCGCTGCGCGAGCGCATCAGCGGCTGGTACGCATCGCGTTTTGGCATCACAGTGCCGGCGCAACGCATTGTGGTGACCGCGGGGGCCTCTGCCGCGCTGCAACTGGCTTGCCTGGCCTTGATCGAAGCTGGTGACGAGATCCTGATGCCGGACCCCAGTTATCCCTGCAACCGCCACTTTGTCAGCGCCGCTGAAGGCACCGCCGTGCTGCTGCCGACCACCGCGCAGGAGCGCTTCCAGCTCAGCGCCGCCAAGGTAGCGGCAGCATGGGGGCCGCGCACCCGCGGCGTGTTATTGGCCTCACCCTCGAACCCGACCGGCACCTCGATCGCGCCCGACGAGTTGCGCCGCATCCATGAGGTCGTGCGCGGCAAAGGAGGCATCTCCATCGTTGACGAGATCTACCTTGGCCTCAGCTACGACGCCCAATATGGCCAATCATGTCTGGCGCTGGGCGACGACATCATCAGCATCAACAGCTTCAGCAAATACTTCAACATGACCGGCTGGCGTCTGGGGTGGCTGGTGGTGCCCGAGGCCTTGGTGCCGGTGATGGAGCGCCTGGCGCAAAACCTGTTCATCTGCCCCAGCACCATCTCGCAACATGCTGCGCTGGCCTGCTTCGAGGCCGACAGTCTGGCGCTGTATGAGCAGCGCCGCGCCGAGTTCAGGGCGCGACGCGACTTCTTCATACCGGCACTCAATGAATTGGGCTTGACCGTACCGGTGATGCCAGACGGTGCCTTCTACGCCTGGGCCGACTGTTCAGCGGCGTGTGCCCGGCTGGGTGTGCAGGGCAGTTGGGACTTTGCCTTCGAAGTCATGAACCGGGCCCACGTGGCGGTCACGCCGGGGCGCGATTTTGGGACCGCCCAAACCCGCGATTTCGTCCGCTTTTCCACCGCCAACAGCATGGCGCAGTTGCAGGAATCGGTGGTTCGCCTCAGAGCCTTGCTGGCATGACCGGCACAACCCCGTCCGTCGCGCCCGAGTTCGTCTGGCCAATACGTGTGTACTGGGAAGACACCGACGCTGGTGGCATCGTCTTCTACGCCAACTACCTCAAGTTCTTCGAGCGCGCCCGCACCGAATGGCTACGCTCGCTGGGTATCGGGCAGCAAGCACTGCGCGACCGCACCGGAGGCATCTTCGTGGTCAGCCACACTGATGTTCACTACCACCGGTCGGCGCGGCTGGACGACCAACTTCTTGTCACAGTTTCCCTGGTGGAACAAGGGCGCGCTTCGCTGACAATACGCCAACAGGTGTTGCTGCACCACGCGCCGCACCACACGGTGCTGTGCGACGGGACCATCCGCATCGGCTGGGTCGACGCCAACACACTCAAGCCGACACGATTTCCGCCCGCCCTTCTTGACTTTGTGGGGCAATCCGCAGCGACACGCCAAACACAAGCGCTGACCCCAACACTTTAGACTTGCCGAGATGAACCAAAACCTGTCGATTATTCAATTGGTGCTGCATGCAAGCTGGATCGTTCAAGTTGTCATGCTGATGCTGGTGGTGGTGTCGGTGTCCAGTTGGGCCGCGATCTTTCGCAAGCTGTTCGCGCTGGGGCGGGTCAAAGCGCTCAACGACAAGTTTGAGCGCGAGTTCTGGTCGGGCACCAGCATGAATGACCTGTACGCGGCAGCCGCCAAGAACGCCAAGGGCAGCGGCCCGATGGAGCGCATTTTTGCCAGCGGCATGCGTGAGTTCCAGAAGCTGCGCGAGCGCCGCATCGTCGATAGCGGCACCTTGATGGACGGCGCCCGGCGCGCCATGCGGGCCAGTTTTCAGCGGGAAATGGACGTGGTGGAGACCCACCTGTCCTTCCTGGCCTCGGTCGGCTCGGTGTCGCCTTATCTGGGCCTGTTTGGCACGGTCTGGGGCATCATGCACGCCTTTATGGGCCTGGGCGCGCTGCAGCAGGTGACCCTGGCGACCGTGGCACCCGGCATCGCCGAGGCCTTGGTGGCCACCGCCATTGGTTTGTTCGCGGCCATCCCGGCGGTGGTGGCCTACAACCGATTCGCCCGGGACATTGACCGGATCGCCATCCGGCTGGAGACTTTCATCGAGGAGTTCTCCAACATCCTGCAACGCAACGTCGGGACGACCTCGGCGTCGGGGCATTGAGGAAACAATATGGGCGCCCACGCTCACCTTCGTTCGCTGCCCCCCGAGGGCGGCCAGGCCTCCTTTGAGGCGGCTCGGCAGGAGGCACCATGCCAGCACTGATCAGCCGCGGACGCGGGCGGCGCACCATCAGCGAGATCAACATGGTGCCCTTCATTGATGTGATGCTGGTGTTGCTGATCATCTTCATGGTCACGGCGCCGCTGATCACGCCCAGCATGATCGACCTGCCCAGCGTCGGCAAGGGCAAGAAGCAGCCTGACCAGGTGATTCAAGTGGTACTCGGCAAGGACGAGTCCATGGAACTCCGGCTTGCCGGCAAGACCATCGCAGTGACGCTAAAGGACCTGTCCAAGACCGTGACCGAGGCCCAGCGTGGCGTCGCCAACTCGGCCGTGGTGATCAGCGCCGACCGCAACATCAAGTACGAGTCGGTCGTCAAGGTGATGGATACGCTGCAGCGGGCCCAGGTGCAACGGGTCGGCTTGTCGGTGCAACTGGAGCCGTGATCGCAGCATGCACGCCGCCGCGGATCGACTCGAATTTGCACCCCCGCCTACGCCGGGCCTGGCGCGCGCGCTGCTGTTGGCAATCACCGCGCACGCGCTGCTGATGGTGGCCCTGACCGCCGGTTTGAGCTGGAAACATGAGGCCGAACTGGTCAGCGCGCAGGCCGAGCTATGGTCCGCCGTGCCGGTTGAAGCCGCGCCGAAGCTGATTGAGCCGCCACCGCTGCCCCCCGCGCCACCGGTTCGCGTCGTGGAACCACCCCCGCAATCGCGCGTGACGGACGCCGAGATCGCCGTCGAGCGCGACAAACTGCGCCGACAGGACGACAAGGAGCGTGCCCGCAAGCTCCAGGAGATCCAGCAGCAGAAACAGGCCCAACTGAACCTGGAGAAGAAGCGCGAGCAAGAAAAACGCGACAAGGACAAGAAACTCGCCGACGACAAGCGGCAGGCCGAGCAGGAGGCCAAACGCAAGGAAACCGCAGCCGCCCAGGAGAAGGCCAAACGGCTGGAAGCCCAACGGCAGGAAAACCTCAAACGACTGACCGGCCTGGCCAATGCCTCCGGTAGCGCCGGCGCCACAGGCTCCGCAGCGCAATCATCGGGCCCGTCCGCCAGCTACGGCGCCAAGCTCGAAGCCCGGATTCGACCAAACATCGTATTTAGTGACGAGATCGCCGACAACCCGCGCGCAGTGGTCCTGTTCAACGCCGCGCCCGATGGCACGATTGTGGGTAAACCTCGACTCAAGACACCCAGCGGTAACAAAGGCTGGGACGACGCAGTGCTGCGGGCGATCGAAAAAACCGAATCCATTCCGCGCGATACCGATGGCCGCGTCCCACCGGTGATCGAGATGGGCTTCACGCCCAAGAAGCTGTAGCGCCAAGGCTCCCCGTTTACAGCCACTTCTGCCAGAACTGCGCATGCCCCATGGCGGGGTCAAGCTGGTAGTTGGCAAAGCCCACACGCTGGTATAAGCGCACCGCTGCGGTATTGCCCTGCAGAACCTCCAGTGTCAGCTTGCAGGCGCCACGTTGGCGGGCAATCTGCTCGGCCAGCGCCAGCATGCTCTCGGCCACGCGCTGGCCCCGGTAACTGTCCAGCACCACCACATCGTGGACATTGACCAGCGGACGGCAGGCAAAGGTCGAGAACCCCTCGATGCAGTTGACCAGCCCCACCGGTGTGTCCCCCTGTGCACCGCCGAATGCCAGCACCGAATAGGCCTGTGGCCGTGCCGCCAGCGCCGCGACCAGATTGGCCTTGGCAAAATCACTCAAGGCCTCTGCGCCGCCCATCGGGTCACGCGCATAGGCGTCCAGCAAGCCAAGCACAGCCTGAGCGTGATCAGCTCGGCCGTAGTCCGCCTGGCAGACCCGAATCGCGAGCGCGCTCACTGGTGTACCTTCGTGCTGCGCACTGCGGTGCGAGCTTGCTTGGGGCGGCCCGGCGCGGCGCTCATACCGCCAAGGTGTCGGCAAGGCGCTGCGCGCAGGCCTGAGCCTGAGCAGCGTCACGTGCCTCCACCATCACGCGCAATAGCGGCTCAGTGCCGCTTGGGCGGATCAGAACACGCCCGGCGCCACCCAACTCAGTTTCGACGGCGCGCGTCTCTTCAGCGAGGCGGGTATTGGTCTTCCAATCCTGACCGGCACGCAAGCGGACGTTGATCAAAGTCTGCGGAAACAGCGTGATCTCCGCCAGCAATTGCGCGAGCGTCTTGCCGCTGCGCTGGACCGCTTGCAGCACCTGCAGTGCCGATATCAAGCCGTCCCCGGTGGTGTGCTTGTCAAGCGCCAACAAATGGCCAGAACCCTCACCGCCGAGCAGCCACTTGTGTCTTTCAAGCTCTTCCAGCACGTAGCGATCCCCCACCTTGGCACGTACAAACTGCACACCACGGGCCTTCAGCGCGACCTCCACCGCCATATTGGTCATGAGCGTGCCCACCACACCGGGCACGTGCTCGTCGCGTCCCAAACGGTCGTCGGCCATCAGGTACAACAGTTCGTCGCCGTTGTACAAGCGCCCCTGCGCATCGACGAACTGCAGGCGGTCGGCGTCGCCATCGAGCGCCACGCCAAAATCCGCGCGATGGGCCTTGACCGCGGCGACCAGCGCCTCGGGATGCGTAGCTCCCACCTCGTGGTTGATGTTCAAACCGTCCGGCGCGCAGCCGATGGACACCACCTCGGCGCCGAGTTCGTGAAACACTTTGGGCGCCACCTGATAAGCGGCGCCATGCGCAGCATCCACCACGATCCGGACGCCCTTGAGCGTCAGATCGTTGGAAAACGTGCTCTTGCAGAACTCGATGTAGCGGCCGGCCGCATCGTCCATGCGGCGAGCTTTGCCCAGATTGGCCGAATCAGCCCAGACCGGGGGACGCTGCAACTCGGCCTCGACATCGATCTCCCACGCGTCCGACAGTTTGCTGCCCTGGGCACTAAAGAACTTGATACCGTTGTCGGGGTAGTCGTTGTGGCTGGCGCTGATCACCACGCCCAACGAAGCACGTTGCGCGCGCGTCAGGTAGGCTACACCGGGGGTCGGCAGCGGACCCAACAGCACCACATCGACGCCGGCGGAATTGAAGCCACTCTCCAAGGCGCTCTCCAGCATGTAGCCCGAAATCCGGGTGTCCTTGCCAATCAGCACAGTGGGGCGCGCCTCGGTCTTCTTGAGCACGCGACCGACCGCATGGGCCAGTCTCAGTACGAAGTCTGGTGTGATCGGATCGATGCCCACGGTCCCGCGTATACCGTCGGTGCCAAAATACTTTCTGCTCATCATCCGTCCCTTTGTCCTTCGTTGAACCGTTAAACCGTAGCTTGCGCCGCGCGTTATCTTATAGCGCCCAGAACGCGCAAGGCCTGCACGGTCTCGCTGACGTCGTGCACCCGCACAATGCTGGCGCCACGCTCCACCGCCAGCAGCGCCGCCGTCACACTGGCCACCATGCGGTCTTTGGCATCCAGCGCGGCCACGCACCCCAACGACTGGCCGCACACCGCCGCCAATGACGACTTGCGCGACCAACCCACCAGCAGAGGACAACCAGACACCAGCAGTTCCCGCTGGCGTGATAGCAAGGCAAAGTTCTGCGCTACGGTCTTGCCAAAGCCAATGCCGGGATCGATCACGATCCGGTTCGCAGCCACACCGGCTTGCCTCAGTTGGCGCGCACGATGCTCCAGAAACTGCCGCACCTGCACCAGCACATCGCCCTCCATCGGCGACAACTGCATGGTGCGTGGCTCGCCATGCATGTGCATCAGACAGACACCACAGCTCGGGTGGCTGGCGACAACCTGGAATGCGTCGAGCGGATCAGCCGCGCCAGCCTGGCGCAGGGCCCAGATGTCATTGATGATGTCGGCACCCAAGTCCAGCACGACCCGCATCACTTGGGGCTTGTAGGTGTCGACCGAGACGGGCACACCCAGTTTGACGGCCTCGCGCACCACTGGCAGCATGCGGGCCAGTTCCTCTTCCAAGGGCACGGGCGAAGAACCAGGTCGAGACGACTCGCCACCCAGGTCGAGTATGTCGGCGCCTTCCCGGATCAAACGCTCGCAATGGCGCAACGCGGCGCTCACCGTTTGATGCTGTCCGCCGTCCGAGAAGGAGTCGGGCGTGATATTGACGATGCCCATCACTTTGGGTGTGGACAGATCGATCAGGAATCGGCTCGTTTGCCAGGCCACCATTACCCCAATTGAAGAACGCCATTGTCACCGCACGACCGGCGGCTTTGGCCGATACCAAGGAAAACGGGGCAAGATGCCCCGCTTTGTATGGAAGGATTCGCCGCCGTTGACGCTGCGGTTTATGCCGCCGTCGGTGCCGCTTCCGGCTTCACGGCGGGTGCGCCACCGCTGCCGCTGTCGCCGCCGGATGCACTGGCACGAGGCGTCCAGTCCTTGGGTGCCCGTGGCTCTTTGCCAGCCATGATGTCGTCAAGCTGGTCACTGTCAATGGTTTCCCATTCCAGCAGCGCCTTGGCCATGGCGTGGATCTTGTCCTGGTTGTCCTCAATCAACTGGCGCGCCAACGTGTACTGCTGGTCGATGATGCGGCGCACCTCGGCATCCACCTTCTGCATGGTCTGCTCGCTCATGTTGGTGGTTTTAGTAACCGAACGACCCAGGAACACTTCGCCCTCGTTCTCGGCGTAAACCATGGGTCCCAGCGCATCGGTCATACCGTAACGCGTCACCATATCGCGCGCCAGGTGGGTGGCGCGTTCGAAGTCATTGGAGGCCCCGGTGGTCATTTGTTTCATGAACACCTCTTCGGAAATGCGTCCGCCAAAGAGCATGCTGATTTGGCTGAGCATGTATTCACTGTCATAGCTGTAGCGGTCCTGGGCGGGAAGGCTCATGGTGACGCCCAGCGCCCGGCCACGCGGAATGATGGTGACTTTGTGAACCGGGTCGCACTTGGGCAGCAGCTTGCCAATCAGGGCGTGACCGGACTCGTGGTAGGCGGTGTTGCGGCGCTCTTCCTCGGGCATGACCATGCTCTTGCGCTCAGGGCCCATCAGAATCTTGTCCTTGGCCTTCTCGAAATCCTGCATCTCCACCGTGCGGGCACTGCGCCGGGCCGCCATCAGCGCCGCTTCGTTACACAGATTGGCCAAGTCGGCGCCCGACATGCCGGGCGTGCCCCGGGCAATCACGGAGGCATTGACGTCCTGACCCAAGGGGACTTTGCGCATGTGGACATTGAGAATCTGCTCGCGACCCCGGATGTCCGGCAGCGTGACGTACACCTGACGGTCAAACCGCCCAGGGCGCAACAACGCGGCGTCCAGAATATCGGGGCGATTGGTGGCGGCCACCACAATCACGCCAACATTGGTCTCAAAGCCGTCCATTTCGACCAACATCTGATTGAGCGTCTGCTCACGCTCATCATTGCCGCCACCCAGACCGGCGCCGCGTTGACGACCCACGGCGTCGATTTCATCAATGAAAATGATGCAAGGTGCATTCTTCTTGGCGTTGTCGAACATGTCGCGCACGCGCGCGGCGCCCACGCCGACAAACATTTCAACAAAATCGGAGCCGGAAATGCTGAAGAAAGGCACTTTGGCCTCGCCCGCAATGCCCTTGGCCAGCAAGGTCTTGCCGGTACCGGGTGGGCCGACCAGCAGCAGGCCACGTGGAATACGGCCACCCAGTTTCTGGAATTTTTGCGGGTCTTTCAGGAAGTCCACGACCTCCTTGACCTCTTCCTTGGCTTCGTCGCAACCGGCGACGTCGGCAAAGGTGACCTGATTGGTGTTTTCATCCATCATGCGCGCCTTGCTCTTGCCGAAGCTGAAGGCGCCGCCCTTACCACCGCCCTGCATTTGGCGCATGAAGTAGACCCAAACCCCGATCAACAGCAACATCGGACCCCAACTGACCAGCAGCGTCATCAGCAAGGAACCCTCTTCGCGCGGTTTGACGTCAAACTTGACGCCATTGGCGATCAGATCGCCGACCAAACCACGGTCCAGATAGGTCGCAGTGGTGCGCACCTTGCGGTCGTCGGTGGTGACCGCCACGATTTCGGTACCGCCTTGGCCTTCCTGAATAATGGCGCTCTTGATTCGCTTGCCGCGCACTTCTTCCAGGAAGTCGGAATACCCCAAGCTGCCCGCACCCGCCACGCCACGCGTGTCGAATTGCTTGAAGACCGTGAACAGCACGAGGGCGATCACCAGCCAGACGGCAATTTTTGAAAACCACTGATTATTCAAACGAGGCTCCAATGCGGGCGCAAAAAGGGATATGAAAGGACAACTAGCAATTGGTGCCTATTTTAGGCGTTTCAAGCCTCGCGGCGGCGGTAAGTTGGTTTTTCATCCCGACAAGGCGCATGGAAAAGCGGCCGCTTTGTCGCGCTTTCCTGCCCGGCGCCAGGTGTCGTCAGCGCGGTTGCAATCCCATGCCGATCAAAAACGTCTCAGACGACTTGTCGCGCGAGGCCTTCGGTTTGATCGGTTTGACCACTTTGAACGCCTGTTTGAACAGCTTCACCAGTTGGTCATAGCCGGCACCGTGAAAGACCTTGGCCACCAGCGCGCCTTGGGGCTTCATGTGATGTTGGGCGAAGTCAATCGCCAGCTCAACCAGATGCTCCACCCGTGCGGCGTCCGCGGACGCGATGCCCGACAGATTGGGCGCCATGTCCGACACCACCACATCGGCCAGTCGGCCCTGCATCGCCTCGGCCAGTCGCTGCAACACCTCTGGTTCGCGAAAGTCGCCCTGCAAAAAGGTCACGCCTTCGACCGGCTCCATGGGTAGCAAGTCCAGGGCAAAGATGCTGGCTGGCACCGCCGTGTGCGCGGCGTCGTGGCCGGCAGCCCTGGGTAGCAAGCGCCGGCGCAGGTACTGGCTCCATGCGCCCGGCGCCGAGCCCAAGTCCACCACCAGATACCCTGGGCGGATCAAGCCCAGCGTCTCGTCGATCTCCTGTAGCTTGTAGGCCGCCCGTGCCCGGTAGCCGTCACGTTTCGCTTGCTTGACGTAGGGATCGTTGACGTGATCATTGATCCACGCCCGATTGACTTTGCTGCTCTTGGTCTGGATTTTCATTCTGGCCTCACTCGCCGATAATAGCGACATGCCTCAAATACAACTGACCCCTGCCCAACGCAAGGAACACCGCGCTCTGGCGCATCACCTCGACCCCGTGGTGATGATCGGCAATGACGGTCTGACCGCTGCCGTCACCAAGGAAGCCGACGCAGCGTTGAGCGCCCATGGATTGATCAAGATCCGCGTGTTCTCGGACGATCGCACCGCACGCGAAGCCACCTTCCAGGCCCTGTGCGACAGCCTGAACGCGGCACCGATCCAGCACATCGGCAAATTGCTGGTGTTGTGGCGTCCCAAGGTTGAAAAGGACCGCCCGCAGGACGAAGACCGCATGCCCGGCCCGCGCGACGTCAAAGTGCTGAAATACAGCAAACGCGGTGGACAGCGGCCTGAAGTCAAGACCCTGCGCGTGCTTGGCAACCAGCGCCTCACGGCGGGCGGCACCGTCAAGCGTGCCAAGCCGAAACAAACCAGCGTCAAGCGGCGGTCTCAGACCTGAGTGGCGTCTTCCACAAGACCAGCGCGGCGCAACACCACTGCAAGCTGTACAGCAGCACGCCGACGCTGTGCCACAGCCGGTGATTCTCCCTCGCCACAATCCGTGGCGACACGCCGAATTCCGCCAGCAAGGCCAGCAGCATTCCGAGGGCTATAAAAAGCATCGCTGACTGAGCCCTGCTGACATGCATTGATGCCGTATTCGACCGCAGTCCCAACAGCAGCACCAGCGCGCAGGCGCAGGACACCCAGGTCTGCACCGTGAACAGCTTGGCCGCGAGCTGGCCGGCCATGGCCGGAGTCGGCAGGTAGACAAACAGCAGCGGCGCAATCAGGAAACACACCGTGGTGAGACTGCCCCACCACAGCGCGGCCGAAAAAAGAGTGGCCACGCCAGCGAGGCGTTGTATGGGGGTCGCGCCAGACGCCGCCATGGGCTGGCTCACGATCCGGTCCGGTTCAAGGTGGCGCACCAGGTGTTCACGCGTAGCTGACCGCCACAATTTCGAAGTGCTTGACGCCGCCAGGCGCCTGCACCTCGGCGCTGTCGCCCTCTTCCTTGCCAATCAAGGCTCGGGCGATCGGGCTACCGATGTTGACCAGACCCAGCTTGATGTCAGCCTCGTCCTCACCGACGATCTGGTACTTGACGCGTTCACCACTGGCCGCATCCTCCAGTTCAACCGAGGCGCCGAACACTACCCGGCCACCGGCATCCAGCGCGCTGGGGTCGATGATCTGGGCGGCGGACAATTTACTCTCGACTTCCTGAATGCGGCCTTCAATGAAACCCTGACGGTCTTTGGCGGCTTCGTACTCGGCGTTCTCGCTCAGGTCACCCTGCGCCCGCGCTTCGGCAATCGCGGCAATTACGCCGGGGCGATCCACGGTCTTGAGGCGGTGCAGTTCAGTCTTGAGTTTCTCCGCGCCGCGCTTGGTGATGGGAATAGTCGCCACAGTCTCCTCCGAATACTCTAAAAATTGGGCATCAAAAAATGAACCGCCGACCGTTGCCGATCGGCGGTGCCAGAAAGCCGTGATTATGCCGCGATTGAGGCGGCTCGCAACAAGCGTCAGCTCATCGCCAATTGCGCATGCATTTCCTGAACCGAGATCACCCCCAACTGGTCCATATGCTTCATCCCCTCCACCGCCGCCTCGGCGCCAGCGATGGTTGTAAACGTAGTAACACGCGCCAACAAAGCCGAAGTGCGAATCTGGCGTGAATCAGCAATCGCGTTGCGCCGCTCTTCCACGGTATTGATCACCAGTGCGATCTCGTTGTTCTTAAGCATGTCCACGATGTGGGGCCGCCCCTCGGCGACTTTGTTCACGGTGGCACAGTTCACGCTCGCGGCGTTGATGGCGGCGGCGGTGCCCTTGGTGGCACACAGCACGAAGCCCATCCCGGCGAGCTGGCGCGCGACCTCGATGGCGCGCAGCTTGTCACCGTTCTTCACCGAGATGAACACCTTGCCAGTACGCGGCAGCTTGGTTCCCGCGCCCATCTGCGACTTCACAAAAGCTTCACCAAACGTCTTGCCCACACCCATGACCTCGCCGGTGGACTTCATCTCGGGGCCCAGGATGGTGTCGACGCCAGGGAACTTGACGAAGGGAAACACCGCCTCCTTCACGCTGAAATAGGGCGGCGTCACTTCGGCCGCAATGCCTTGCGAGGCCAGGCTCTGGCCCACCATGCAGCGCGCAGCCACCTTGGCCAACTGGATGCCCGTGGCCTTGGAGACAAAAGGCACGGTGCGCGACGCGCGCGGATTGACTTCGAGCACGTAAATCACGTCCTGACCGTCGATATTCTGAATCGCAAACTGCACGTTCATCAGACCAACGACGTTGAGCGCCTGGGCCATCGCGGCACTCTGGCGTTTGATCTCAGCGACGGTTGGGGCGCTGAGGCTGTATGGTGGTAGCGAACAGGCGGAATCGCCACTGTGAACGCCCGCCTGTTCGATGTGCTCCATGACACCGCCGATGAACGTGACGCCCAGCGGATCGCGCAGGCAATCCACATCGCATTCGATCGCGTCGTTCAGGAAGCGATCCAGCAGCACGGGAGAGTCGTGGCTGACCTTGACGGCCTCGCGCATGTAGCGCTCCAGGTCGCGCTGCTCATGCACGATCTCCATGGCGCGGCCACCCAGCACGTAGCTGGGGCGCACCACCAGGGGGTAGCCCAGGGCGGCGGCCTTTTCCAGCGCTTCGGGCTCGGTGCGGGCGGTGGCGTTGGGCGGCTGGCGCAGTTTCAATTCATGCAGCAACTTCTGGAAGCGCTCGCGGTCCTCGGCGGCGTCGATCATGTCCGGGCTGGTGCCGATGATGGGCACGCCGTTGGCCTCCAGATCAAGCGCCAGTTTCAAGGGGGTCTGCCCGCCGTACTGGACGATCACGCCCAGCGGCTTTTCCTTGTCCACGATCTCCAGCACGTCTTCCAGCGTCAGGGGCTCGAAGTACAGGCGATCCGAAGTATCGTAGTCGGTCGACACGGTTTCCGGATTGCAGTTCACCATGATGGTCTCGTAACCGTCCTCGCGCAGGGCCAGCGCCGCGTGCACGCAGCAGTAGTCGAACTCAATGCCCTGTCCGATACGGTTCGGCCCACCGCCCAGCACCATGATCTTCTTGCGATCAGTCGGCGCGGCTTCGCACTCACTGTGCTCGGCCTCATAGGTCGAATACATGTAGGCGGTGTTGGTCGAAAACTCGGCCGCGCAGGTGTCCACCCGCTTGTAAACCGGCCGCACGCCCAGGGCGCGGCGCTTGGCGCGAATCGCGGTGTCGGTGGTCTTCAACTGTTTGGCCAGACGGCGGTCCGAGAAACCTTTTTGCTTGAGCGCGCGCAAGGTGGGCGCGTCGATCGCGTCCAGCGTGGTGGTTTCCAACTCCAGCTCGATCTTGACGATCTGTTCGATCTGCACCAAAAACCAGCGGTCGATCTTGGTCAGCGCAAACACCTCGTCCACGCTCCAGCCGGCCGCAAACGCGTCGCCCACGTACCAGATGCGCTCCGGACCCGGCTCGCCCAGCTCCTTCTCCAGCACCTCGCGGTCCTGGGTCTTCTCGTTCATGCCGTCCACACCCACTTCCAGGCCACGCAGGGCTTTCTGGAAGGACTCCTGAAAGGTGCGACCCATCGCCATCACCTCGCCCACCGACTTCATCTGAGTGGTCAGGCGGCTGTCGGCGGCGGGGAATTTTTCGAAGGCAAAACGCGGGATCTTGGTCACCACGTAGTCGATGCTGGGCTCAAAACTGGCCGGCGTGGCCCCACCGGTGATGTCGTTGCGCAACTCATCCAGCGTGTACCCAACGGCCAGCTTGGCCGCTACTTTGGCAATCGGAAAGCCGGTCGCCTTGGAGGCCAGTGCCGACGAACGCGAAACGCGCGGATTCATCTCGATCACCACCATGCGCCCGTCTTCTGGGTTGATGGCGAACTGCACGTTGGAGCCACCGGTGTCCACACCGATCTCGCGCAAGACCGCCAGGGAGGCGTTGCGCAGAATCTGGTACTCCTTGTCGGACAAGGTCTGCGCTGGCGCCACGGTGATGGAGTCCCCAGTGTGCACGCCCATCGGGTCCAGATTCTCGATCGAGCAGACGATGATGCAGTTGTCCGCCTTGTCGCGCACCACTTCCATCTCATACTCCTTCCAGCCCAGCAGCGACTCTTCGATCAGGAGCTCGTTGGTCGGAGAGGCTTCTAGCCCACGCTTGCAGATGGTCTCGAACTCTTCCGGGTTGTAGGCGATGCCGCCGCCGGTTCCCCCAAGGGTGAAGCTGGGGCGGATGACCGTTGGGAAGCCCAGGCTCTTCTGCGCACTCCACGCCTCTTCCATGCTGTGCGCGATGCCGGAGCGCGCCGAGCCAAGACCGATCCTGGTCATGGCATCCTTGAATTTCAGGCGGTCCTCGGCCTTGTCGATCGCCTGCGGGCTGGCCCCAATGAGCTCAACCTTGTACTTGTCGAGCACGCCGTTGTGCCACAGCTCCAGAGCACAGTTGAGCGCCGTCTGCCCACCCATGGTCGGCAGGATCGCGTCGGGCCGCTCCTTGGCGATGATCTTCTCGACGGTCTTCCAGGTAATCGGCTCGATGTAGGTCACATCCGCCGTGGCGGGATCGGTCATGATCGTGGCCGGATTGCTGTTGATCAGGATGACTTTATAGCCCTCTTCGCGAAGCGCCTTGCAGGCTTGAACGCCCGAATAATCGAACTCGCAGGCCTGGCCGATGATGATCGGACCGGCGCCGATGATGAGGATGGATTTGAGGTCTGTACGCTTAGGCATGTTCGCTCTCGCAGGACCGCTCCAGGGGAGCGAGGGCGCCCTCGGGGGGCAGTGAAACGGCAAGGCCGTGAACGTGGGGGCTCATCAGCGCTTCTCCATCAGCGCGGTGAAACGGTCGAACAGGTAGGCGATGTCGTGCGGGCCGGGCGAGGCTTCCGGGTGGCCCTGGAAACAAAAGGCCGGCTTGTCGGTGCGCGCCAGTCCCTGCAAGGTGCCATCAAACAGGCTGATGTGCGTGGCGCGTAGATTGATGGGCAGCGTCTTCTCGTCGACCGCAAAACCATGGTTCTGGCTGGTGATGGAGACGCGGCCGCTATCGAGGTCCTTGACCGGGTGATTGGCGCCATGGTGGCCAAACTTCATCTTGAAGGTCTTGGCCCCCGAGGCCAAGGCCATGATCTGGTGGCCCAGGCAGATGCCGAAGGTCGGGATGCCGGTGTCGATCAGTTCGCGTGCCGCAGCAATGGCATAGTCGCAGGGCTGCGGATCGCCCGGGCCATTGGACAGAAAAATGCCGTCGGGTTTGCACTCAAGCACCTCCGCTGCAGAGGTCTGCGCGGGCACGACGGTGACTTTGCAGCCGCGCGCAGCCAACATGCGCAGAATGTTCTTCTTCACACCAAAGTCGTAGGCCACAACGTGGAATCTTGGTGCGGTCTGCTCGCCGTAGCCAGGCTTGCCACCCATGACCGGATTGGACAAGGCCCACTCGGTTTGCGACCAGGGGTAGGACTGGCTCACCGACACCACTTTAGCGAGGTCGAGTCCGGCCATGGACGGCGCTCCGCGCGCCATGGTGACCGCCTGGTCGATCACCGCCTGGGTCACGTTCTGGCCTGCGGCCAGCGCCACGATGCAGCCGTTCTGCGCACCTTGTGTGCGCAGTTGACGGGTTAGCTTGCGGGTGTCGATGTTGGCGATTGCGACGGTGCCTTCGCGCTGAAGGTAATCGGCCAGCGACATCGACTGCCGGAAGTTCGATGCCACCAGCGGCAAGTCCCTGATGATCAGTCCGGCCGCGTGGACCTTGTCGGCCTCGACGTCTTGTGGGTTGACACCGTAGTTGCCGATATGGGGGTAGGTGAGCGTGACGATCTGGCGGCAGTAGCTGGGGTCGGTCAGGATTTCCTGATAGCCCGTCATGGCGGTGTTGAAGACCACCTCACCGAGCGTGGTGCCAGGGGCACCAATGGAATTGCCGATATAGACCGTGCCGTCAGCTAGCGCCAGAATGGCTTGGGGCGTAGCTCCCTGTAGAGACAAAAGCACTGGGTTCTCCGGGTTGGTTACGGGTACGCCCCAGCGTGTTCAAGAGTCGACTCTTGATCTGCTTTGTGGTGGGAGTTGGCTTGAAGTGCGCTAGGGGCGAAGTGGATGCTGGAAAGCCTCTCATTATAGCTGAGACAGGCCTCCGATGAGTTCAGTTGGGTCGACTAGGGGCCCGGTGTCGGTACGGCCACCGAACTGGCGTGCAGGCAAATTGCGGCGGCAGCCGCCACGTTGAGCGATTCCTCCCCACCAGGCTGAGCAATGCGCACTTTCAAGGCGGAACGAGCCGCCACCGCTTCACTGACGCCCTGCCCCTCATGCCCCAAGGCCCAGGCGCAGGGCATGGGCAAGCTGTGCCGATGAAGAAAAGCACCTTGGTGCGAACTCGTCGTGATCAACGGCACATCAAGCCGGTCGAGTTCGCCAACATCCAGCCCTTCGAACAACTGCAAGCCGAAGTGCGCGCCCATCCCGGCACGCAACACCTTGGGGCTCCACAACGCGGCCGTCCCCTTGAGCGCCAGAACCTGTTTGAACCCAAACGCGGAAGCGCTGCGCAAGATGGAGCCCACATTGCCTGCGTCCTGAACACGATCCAGAATCACCGATGCACCGTGGCGTTCGATACACGCCAGCTCCGGCGACAGACTGGCCAATTCCAGCACGAATCCGACCTGCGCTGGGGACCCCAGAGCGCTGATGTCGGCAAACAGACGGTCTTCCACCACCACCACCTTCGAAGCGCCATGCGCCCACTGCGCCAGCGCAGTCGCGAAGTACGACTCCGCAAACACCGCCACCTGTGGCTGCACGCCACGCTGCAGCGCCGCGCGGCACAAGTGATCGCCCTCTAGCCACACCCGACCTTGCTTGCGATAGGCATTGCTGTCCTGGGTGAGCCGACGCAGATCCTTCAACCAGGCGTTGTCTCGTGAGCGGATGTGCACTGGGCCGGTCTCAGTCACCGCAGCACCTCCGCCACCGGGCTGAAACTGGCGCGGTGCTGCGGGCAGGCGCCGTGCTTGCGCAATGCCGCCAGGTGTTGCGCCGTTCCATACCCTTTGTGGGCGGCAAAACCATACTGCGGGTATAGCTGGTCGAACTCAACGCACCACCGGTCCCGATAGACCTTGGCCAGTATTGACGCGGCGGAAATCGAACTGACCAAGGCGTCTCCCTTGACAATCGCCCGCGCCGGCACGTCCAGCAGCGGAACCCGGTTGCCGTCGACCAGCACCAGCTTGGGCTTGAGGCGCAGACCCTCAACCGCTCGACGCATGGCCAGCATCGTGGCCTGCAGGATGTTGAGGCGGTCGATCTCCTCGACACTGGCTTCCGCGATGGAACAGCACAAGGCCTTGGCGCGAATCTCGTCAAACAATCCTGCACGACGCAAAGCGGTGAGCGTCTTGGAGTCCGCCAGACCCTTGATCGGATTGAGATCGTCCAGAATGACTGCCGCCGCCACCACCGGGCCAGCCAGGGGGCCACGACCGGCTTCGTCCACACCAGCCACCAGGCCCGGTGATGAGCCAAAAAGAAGGGCTTGCTCAGCCCTTAAGAACTTGCTCGATCGCATGGGCCGCCAATTCAGGGGTGTTGCCTTGCAGAGACCGGTGCAACTCGGTGAACCGATGCTCCAAGACCGTGATTCGCTCAGAGCGGGTCTCGATCGCCTCGATCCAGCTCGAGGCCTCACTTGCCATGGCCCGCGGCGTCGCCGCCTCCTGCAACAATTCGGGCACCACAAACTCACCACACAAGATATTGGGCAAACCAACCCAGGGCTGGAGCTGCTTGGAGCGCATCAGGCGCCAGGACAGCCAACTCATGTTGTAGGCAATCACCATGGGACGCTTGAACAAGGCCGCCTCCAGGGTCGCCGTGCCGCTGGCAATCAGGGTCAGGTCGCAGGCTGCCAAAGCGGCATGCGACTGCCCCGCCACCAACTGAACTTGGTCGGCCATGCCGCAGTCGCGCAAGATCTGTTCAATCCGGCCATGCAGAGAAGGGACAGCGGGAACGATGAACTTGATCGCCGGACGGGCACGTCGCAGCAGCGCCGCGGTTTCAAAGAAACGCTTGGCCAGATGCTTGATCTCGGACAAGCGGCTTCCAGGAAGTAGCGCCACCACCAAGTCTTCCTCGCGCAGCCCGAGCTGGCCGCGCGCCTGCGCTTGGTCAATCTGCATCGGAATGACACTGGCCAGCGGATGACCAACGAAGGTCGCCGGGATACCGTGACGCGCCAGCAAGGCTGGTTCGAACGGGAACAAGCACAACACATGGTCAGCACTGCGACGAATCTTCTCCACCCGCTCGCCACGCCACGCCCAGATCGACGGACAGACGAAGTGCACGGTCTTGATGCCCTGCGCGCGCAAACTCGCCTCCAGCGCGAGGTTGAAATCCGGCGCATCCACGCCAATGAACACATCGGGCTTGTCCTGCAACAGTCTAGTCTTCAGGCGTTTGCGGATGGCCAGCAGTTCAGGCAAACGCAAGAACACATCGAGTCCATACCCGTGCACCGACAGCTTGTCGTGCGGCCACCATGCCTGAAAGCCGCGCCGGGCCATTTGAGGCCCGCCGATGCCGCCGGTTTTCAGGTCGCTCCACCGCTGGCGCAAGCCGTCGAGCAACAGTCCGGCCAACAGATCGCCGGACGATTCACCGGCGACCATGGCGCAAGACAAGCGGTTTTCGGCGGTTTTGACGTCGCCCGATACAATCGGCGAAGCGCTCATGGCGGTCAGCGCACAATGCCACGTTGCGCGGTCGTTTGCGCCAGGAATGCCAGCATCAACGCCACATCCCCCGCAACTTCGGGCGTTTGCGCAGCCAGCGCCTCGATCGCTGTGCGCGCGTCATCGAGCGCCCGGTTCTGCCGATACAGCAGCTTGTGCATGGCCTTCACGGCTGCGATACGCGCGGCTGAAAAATCACGCCGGCGCAAGCCCACCACATTGAATCCCCGCACGACCAACGGATTGCCATCGACCAACATGAACGGCGGCACGTCCTGCGACACCGCACTGGCGAAACCCAGCATGGCATGCGCGCCGACCCTCACGAACTGGGAGATGCCGGTCAAGCCGCCCACGGTCACCCAATCGCCCAGCTCCACGTGGCCAGCCAAAGTGGTATTGTTTGCCAGCGTGGTGTGGTTTCCAACCAAGCAGTCGTGCGCGATGTGGGTGTAAGCCATGATCCAGTTATCGCTACCCACACGGGTCACGCCGCCCGCCTGCGGGACGCCAATATTGAAGGTGCAGAACTCGCGGATTGTGTTGCGGTCCCCAATCACCAACTCCGTCGGCTCGCCCGCATATTTCTTGTCTTGCGGCTCAGCGCCTATGGAGGCAAACTGGAACACCCGATTATCCTGGCCGATGGTGGTGCGACCTTCGAGTACGCAATGGGCGCCGATGGTGCTGCCCGCGCCAATTCGCACGTGCGGACCGACTACCGTGTAGGGGCCCACCACCACCGAATCGTCCAGTTCGGCACCACGATCAACGATTGCACTTGGGTGTATCACCGCCATGCGCACCCCCTCAGGACACGCTGCGCATGGCGCAAGTCAGTTCGGCTTCCACGGCCAATTCGCCGTCTACCCGGGCCGAGGTCTTGAACTTGAAGATGCCAGCCTTCATGCGCAGCAACTCGGCCTCCAGGATCAACTGATCCCCAGGTTCCACCGGACGTTTGAAGCGCGCGTTGTCAATGCCCGCGAAGTAGTAGATCGAGCCATTCTCGGGTGAGGCGTCCATTGCATCAAAGGCCAGCAGTGCCGCCGCCTGCGCCAGCGCTTCGAGCATCAAAACCCCTGGCATTACCGGGCGGTGCGGAAAATGGCCCTCAAAGAACGGTTCATTGATGGTCACGTTCTTCAGTGCCGTGATGCGAACGCCCTTCTCGATCGTCAGCACGCGGTCAACCAACAGGAACGGATAGCGGTGCGGCAGTTGCTTGAGAATCTTGTGAATGTCCATCATGCTTGTTCTTCCGGTTTTCCGCGAGTGCTCTCCAATACCCGAATGCGCTCGCGAAGACTGTGCAATTGTTTGAGCGTGGCGGCGTTCTTTTCCCACGCCGCATTGTCGTCAATCGGGAACATACCGGTGTAGTGGCCGGGCTTGGCGATGGATCGTGTCACGACCGACGCGGCCGATATGTTGACATGGTCCGCCAGGGTCAGATGCCCCAGCACGATGGCTCCGCCCCCGATGGTGCAATGCGCACCAATGACGGCACTGCCGGCGACACCGACGCAACCCGCCATCGCGGTGTGCGCGCCGACCTGCACGTTGTGTCCAATCTGAATCAGGTTGTCCAGCTTGACCCCATCACCAATCACTGTGTCTTGCAGGGCACCTCGGTCAATACAGGTGTTGGCGCCAATCTCGACGTCGTTGCCAATCCTCACCGCACCCAGTTGTTCAATCTTTTCCCAGGCGCCAGCATTGGGCGCAAAACCAAACCCATCGGCGCCAATCACCACGCCGGGATGAATCAGGCAGCGTTCGCCTACCGTGCAGCCCTCGCCGATCGTGACACGGGACATGATTGTCGTGAAAGCTCCAACCCGGGCGCCGCGTTCCACCACGCAAAGCGCCCCCACGCTGGCTTGCGGGTCCACCAGTGCGTCCGGATCAATCACGGCGCTGGAATGAATCCGCGGCCGCACCGGTCCAGGGTGACGCTGCTTCCACAACTGGGTGACGTGTGCAAAGTAGAGATAAGGCTGGTCCACCACGATGCACGGCCCGCGCGCCAGGGCCAACTCGCGCATGAGCGGGGCCACGATCACGCAGCCAGCGCGCGATGCCTTCAATTGGGATTGGTACTTGGGGTGACTGAGAAAACTCAGTTCCTGTGGGGTGGCCGACTCCAACGGCGCCAAGCGCTCAATCTGGAGATCGGCATCACCATGGAACTCGCCGCCCAGTGCCTCGACTATGGACGCTAGACGCAGAGCCACCCTTCACAAACCCCAGGACAACGCCTACTTGGCGTTGTTGTTCAAGGCCTTGATGACCTTGTCGGTGATGTCATGCTTGGGGCTGATGTACACCGCCTCCTGAATCACCACGTCGTATTTCTCGGCTTCCGCGACCTGCTTGACGACCTTGTTGGCACGCTCCAGAACTTGCTGCAACTCCTCGTTCTTGCGCGAGTTCAGGTCCTCCTGGAACTCCCGGCGCTTGCGCTGGAAGTCCCGATCCTGCTCCAGCATTTGCTTTTGGCGGGAATTCTTCTGGGACTCGGACAAAGTCGGCGACTCGCGCTCGAACTTGTCAACCAGCGTCTTCAAGCTTGCACCCAGGTCAACCAGTTCCTTTTCCCGCTTGGAGAACTCCTGCTCAAGCTTGGCCTGCGCCGCCTTGGCCGTGCTTGCTTCCTTGAAGATGCGGTCCGTATTGACAAACCCCATCCGGAACTCCTGCGCGTGCGCAGAAGAGAAGGTGCACAACAGCCCGATCAGGCTGGCTGCGGCAAACTGTGTGGAAGATGTCTTCATCAAAAGGTCGTTCCGATCTGGAATTGAGTTCTCTCGATTCTATCGCCTGGGAACTTACGCACTGGTCGAGCCACTGCGATACGCAAAGGACCAACCGGCGAGATCCAACTGACACCGACGCCGACCGAGGCGCGCAGCTTGGTCTTTTCGAATAAGTCAACAGATTTGGGAGATTCAAATCTCTGATGCTCACCAACAACGTTGCCCACGTCCACAAAACCGTACAGTCGCAAGGATTTGTCATTACCCGCCCCAGGCACGGGCGCGATCAATTCGGCGTTGAGCGTAATCTTCTTGGCGCCGCCAATCAGTGATCCGGTTACATCATACGGCCCGAGGGTTCCCTGCTCGAAGCCGCGCACCGAACCCAGGCCACCCGAGTAGAAGTTCTTGAACACCGGGAACATGCGCCCACTCAGACCCTTGCCAAGCCCGAGTTCACCGTTCAAGGCCAGCGTAAAGCCCCGACCGAGCGGCAAATACTCCTGCATCTGCATGTTCAGCCGAGCGTAACGGGCATCACCCACCACGGCGAGTTCGGCACCGACCCGTTGGTAACGCCCGGCGGAAGGAACCAAGGCGCTGTCACGGCTGTCACGGGACCATGCCGCTGTCAAGGGAATCGTGGAACTGGTGTCGCCATACAGGTTAGCGTACACCTTGTAGTAGGCTGGCGTCGCACTCCCCTGTCGGATGGTGGTTCGCTCCAGTGATCCGCCAAAGAACACCGTATCGCTCTCGCTGAATGGCACGCCAAACTGGATACCCGCTCCGGAGGTCAACAAGTCGTAACTGGCGCCGGTCTCGGAAGGTGGCGTTGCGGAACGGTAGTAGACGTTCAGGGACCGCGACACACCATCGGTAGTGAAATAAGGGTCGGTTGTATTGAACGCGATGACCCGATTATTCTTGCTGGTGTTCACCTCCACACCCAGGAAATTGCCCGACCCAAACACATTTTCCTGCTTCAAGCCAAACGAGAACGACAACTTCTCCGCGGACGAATAACCTGCCCCAATGCTGAAACTGCCGGTCGGTTTCTCGACCACGTTCAGGGTCAGGTCAATCTGATCGAGGCTACCGGGCACCTCGGTGGTCTCGAAGCTGACTTCCTTGAAGTAGCCCAGGCGGTCGACTCGATCGCGCGAGCGCTTGATTTTCTCGCCGTCGTACCATGCTGCCTCAAACTGGCGAAATTCCCGTCGCACCACTTCGTCGCGGGTTCGGCTATTGCCCGCCACGTTGACGCGTCGGACATAGGCCCTGCGCGAGGGGTCGGCCTGCAATACCAGCGCCACCCGGTTGTTCTCCCGGTCAACCTCAGGAACGGCCTCAACCCTGGCAAAGGCGTAACCAAAATTTCCAAAATAGTCGGTGAACGCCTTGGTCGTCTGCGCCACTTGCGCAGCGTTATAGGCCTCACCCGGTTTAATTGTGATCAAGGACTTGAACTCATTGTCCTTACCGAGGTAATTGCCGTCGATCTTGATCGAAGACACAACGAATCGCTCACCTTCGGTGATGTTGATCGTGATGGCGATGTCTTGTTTGTTTGGCGAAATGGCAACTTGCGTCGAATCGACCTTGACTTCCAGATAGCCCCGCGCCAGATAGTAAGAACGCAAGGTCTCAATGTCCGCATTGAGCTTGGCCCTGGCATAGCGATCAGCCTTGGTATACCAGGTCAACCAACCCCCGGTTTCGAGCTCAAACAGCCCGCGCAGGGTGGAATCCGAGAAGGCCCGGTTGCCGACGATTCGGATTTCCTTGATCTTGGCGGGGTCGCCCTCGGTGACGCTGAACGACACATTGACACGGTTGCGTTCGACCGGCGTTACCGTGGTCACGACTTCGGCGCCATACAGACTTCGGTTGATGTACTGCTGCTTGAGCTCTTGCTCGGCCCGGTCAATCAAGGCCTTGTCATAGGGTCGCCCATCCGTCAAGCCGACCTCTTTCAGGGCCTTCTTGAGGGCGTCTTTGTCGAATTCCTTGGCTCCGACAAAGTCAACGTCGGCAATGGTGGGCCGTTCCTCAACAATCACGACCACCACATTGTCCTTCACTTCGATGCGCACGTCCTTGAACAAGCCCAGACCGAACAAGGCGCGAATCGCCGCGGTACCCTTCTCGTCGTTGTAGGTGTCGCCCACCCGCACTGGCAGCGAAATGAAGATCGTGCCAGGTTCGACCCGTTGCAGACCCTCAACGCGAATGTCGCGCACGGTGAACGGATCCACCGCCCAGGCCGCGGGGGTTGCGAACAGGAGCGACACAACGGCGCAGACTGCGCGCATACGAAAACGATTGAGTTGCATTTTTTGAAGTACGAAAATCAAGGCGGCGCCCAGCAGCGGCAGCACGCGAATTAGCCAAACAAGCGACCGATGTCATTGAAGAGCGCAATCGACATCATCAAAATAAGCACGGCCACACCACCGCGCTGCAAGCGCTCCATCCAGGCGTCGGACACGGATCGCCCGGTGATTCCCTCCCAAAGATAATACATCAGGTGTCCACCGTCCAGAACCGGCAGCGGAAGCAGGTTCAGAACACCCAGACTGACGCTGATGAGCGCCAAGAAAACCAGGTACTGCGTCAATCCCAGGCTGGCCGATTTGCCGGCATAGTCCGCGATCGTCAGGGGTCCGCTCAAGTTCTTCAGCGAGGCTTGGCCGACGATCATCTGGCCCATCATCCGCACGGTCAATCCAGCCACTTCCCAAGTGCGTACCACCGCCAGTCTCAAACCGTCAAGGGCACCATATCGAAGCGTCACCAATTCGGGCGGGCCACCCACGTAGGCACCGATCCTGCCCACCTGTGTGTCGCCTTCGGGCTTCAGCTCTGGCTTGACGGTCAACTCCAGGATGGCATCACCCCGCTTGAGGCGCCACAACTGCCCAGACGACTCCGCAGCGGCGGTGGACGCTCGAATCAGGTCACGCAGTTGCAGACCGTCGACTATCGCAACCGAGCCCACCCGCTGCACGAGATCGCCTTCAATCAGGCCGGCGCGTTGCGCCGCACCACCCGGGGACACCTTTCCGATGACCGGAGCACTCAGCGGACCCACGATGCCAATGTCACGAAACAGCTTGGCAGTGGCCTCCTTGGCCTCAAGACCGCCAAGATCCAACACCAGCTCGCGCGCCCCAGCACCGTTCGCGGCAGTCACTTCCAAGCGAAGCGCTTGTCGCCGCAGGGCGGCACGCGTCATCACCCAGTGCAAGGACTCAAACGATTCGGTCACCTGGAGATCGTCGTCTGCGATCGCCGCGGCGCGCACGCGCTCTCCTCCGAGCAGGCCGGCGCGCGCCGCAATGGAGTCGGCCACGGGTCGCGCAAGGATCGGCGCGGCCGACTGAACGCCGGACCAATTCACCACCGCATAGAGGACAACGGCCAGCAAGAGGTTGGCAGCCGGGCCCGCCGCCACGATGGCCACGCGTGATCGCAAGGGCTGGGTGTTGAACGCCAGGTGTCGCTGGTCATCCGGGACCGGGGCTTCGCGTTCGTCAAGCATCAATACGTAGCCGCCCAGGGGGAACGCGCCCAGCACAAATTCCGTCGCGGAGCCCTTGGGCTGCCAGCGGGCGAGCACCCGGCCAAAGCCGATCGAAAACCGCAGCACCTTGACGCCGCAAAACCGGGCCATCCGATAGTGCCCATACTCATGCACCGCGATCAGCAGACCCAGTGCCAGAACAAAAGCCGCCAGAGTCAACATCGAAAGCTCCGTCAATCAGGCGCCGAGGCGACGAACCGCTTGATCGGCCACGTGCCGGGCCTGCGCGTCCAGGGACAACAAATCGCCGAGCGATTGCGGACGATTGAGTTTCGTCTTATCGAGTGTCTCGAGATTGACGACATGAATCTGGTCAAACCGGATGCGCCCATCCAGGAACGCGGCAACGCCGACTTCGTTGGCGGCGTTCAGCACGGCGGTCGCACCCGAGGGCGCGCGCAACACCGACCAGGCCAGTTGAAGGCCCGGAAATCGCTGCGCGTGCCCGTTGGAGGACAACGACTCGAATGTCAGTTCGGACATGGCGCCAAAATCGAGCGCGGCCGCGCCAGAGGCAATGCGATCCGGCCAGGACAAGCCATAGGCAATCGGCACGCGCATGTCGGGTGTCCCCAATTGCGCCACCACAGAGTGGTCACGGTACTGGACCATCGAATGAATCACGCTCTGCGGGTGAATCACGACCTCGATCTGCTCCGGACTCAGGCCAAACAGGTAACGCGCCTCGATCACTTCCAGTGCCTTGTTCATCATGGTGGCGGAGTCCACCGATATCTTGCGGCCCATGACCCAATTCGGGTGGGCACAGGCCTGCTGCGGCGTCACCGCCCGCAAGGCAAGGGGGTCATGCCGCCGAAACGGACCACCTGAGGCGGTCAGAATGATCTTGTCGATCTGCTGCGGCCACACTGTGCTGTCAGCCGGCAGCGACTGAAAGATGGCGGAGTGCTCGCTGTCGATCGGCAACAACTTGGCACCGCCTTGCACCACAGCGGCCACAAAGACATCGCCGCCAAGTACCAGGGCTTCCTTGTTGGCCAGCAACAGACGCTTGCCCGCGCGGGCGGCGCCGATGCACGGCGCCAAGCCGGCCGCCCCCACGATGGCCGCCATCACGGCGTCGGCGCTTTCGTGCGAGGCCACCATCGTGATGGCCTCGGCCCCCCACAGCACATGCGTGCGCAGGTTCAAATCATGGCAACGCTGCTGCAGCAACTGCCCGTGCTCGGCACTGGCCATGACCGCAAAATGAGGTGCGAACTTGACGCACTGCGCGACCATCAACTCAACCTGAGTTGCAGCCGTCAGAGCGAACACCTGGAACCGGTGTGAATGCCGCTCAATCACGTCCAGCGTGCTGGTGCCGACCGATCCGGTGGAGCCGAGAATTGTCACCCGTTGCTTGCGTTCGCTCATAGACTGCTGTGCAACATCATCGCCAAGGGCAGCGTCGGCAGCAGGGCATCGAGCCGATCCAGCACGCCACCGTGGCCGGGCAGCAGGCCGCTGCTGTCTTTCACCCCGGCACTGCGCTTGATGAGAGACTCCACCAGATCGCCCACCACACTCATCGCCGCCATGAACAGCACGGCGATGGGCAACAGCCACCAGGCACGGCCATAAACCAGGCTGTACAAGCTGGGAACGGCCGCACCGCTTGCGACATCGGCCCAAAGCCAGACCCCCGCGAGGATCAAAACACCAACCATGCCCCCCCAAACACCTTCCCAGCTTTTGCCAGGACTGATGGTGGGAGCCAGCTTGGTGCGACTGAATCGACCGCCCCAGGCTCGACCCGCGAAGTAGGCAAAGATGTCGGCCACCCAGACCAGCGACATCACCGACAGCAAGAAATTCACGCCAATGACGCGCGCTTGCGCCACCGCCAGCCAGGCCAGCCACAGCGCCAGCAAGCCGCCCAGCAAGCGCACCGGGCGAGGCAGGGCGGACCACGCTGCCACGCCACCATGCAGCATGCCCGCGCCAAGCAGCACCCACAGGCCACCAACTGCCCCCCACAGCAAAGGCATCTTGTGATCGAGCCAGCCGGCGTACCACGCCGCCAGACTCATTGCGGCACATGCCGCACCCACGCCGAATGAGGCAACCGAACCATAACCAGCGAGCCTGCCCCACTCCCAGGCAGCGGCGGCAATCATCACCACCGCAATGCCGCAAAAAGGAATCGACGACGGATAAAACAGTGCTGGCAGCAGAACCAGCATCATGACCAGGGCCGTGATGACACGCTGTTTAAGCATTCTTATCCTTCATGCAGCGGCGCGCTGCGCCGCCGTTGGCTCAAGCTGCTGCGACGTCTTACCAAAACGCCGCTCGCGGGAATGGTAGTCTTCAATGGCCGCATCCAGCGCCGCATCGTCAAATTCCGGCCACAACTTGTCACTGAAATACAGTTCGGCATAGGCCGCTTGCCAAAGCAGGAAATTGCTGAGCCGCTTTTCGCCACCGGTACGAATGATGAGATCCGGGTGTGGCACGTGGGCCAATGCCATGGCCGCGTCCAGATTCGCCTCGGTCATGGTCAATCCCTTGGCGGCCGCCTTGGCGGCGGCCTGCACAATGTCCCAGCGTCCACCATAGTTGAAACAGACGTTCAGAACCAGACGCGTGTTGCCCGCAGTCTCTGCCTCGGCCCGCGCCATTCCAGCGGCAACTTTGGGAGACAGCCGAGAACGATCACCAACGAAATGCAAGGCCACGCCATCCGCTTTGAGTTGGGGTACTTCCCGCGATAGCGCGATAGCCAACAGGTCCATCAGTCCAGATACCTCGTCGGCAGGGCGCTGCCAGTTCTCTGAAGAGAAAGCGAACACGGTCAGGACGGCTACGCCGCGAGCCGCGCACGCCTTAACGAACCGTCGCAGCACGTCAACGCCCTGCTTGTGACCCGCGATACGCGGCAAGAACCGTCGCGACGCCCAGCGACCATTGCCATCCATAACGACAGCAATATGTCGCGGCGCCAAGCTAGGTTCAGTCATTCGTTGATCGGCCGTTCAACCGTGGTCTCAGACCGCCATGATGTCATGTTCCTTGGTGGCCACTACCTGGTCAATCTCAGCAATATGTCGGTCGGTGACCTTCTGAATCTCAGCCTCGGTGCGCTTCTGATCATCTTCCGACACCAGCTTGTCCTTGACGGCCTTCTTGACCGCCTCGTTGGCGTCACGACGCAGGCTGCGCACCGCAATCTTGGCAGTCTCGCCCTCATTGCGGACCAGCTTGGTCAACTCCTTGCGCCGCTCTTCGGTCATGATTGGCATCGGCACCCGAATCAAGTCGCCCATCGCCGACGGGTTGAGGCCCAGATCACTGTCCCGAATGGCTTTTTCAATCTTGGCACCCATGCCCTTTTCCCAAGGCTGCACGCTGATCGTACGGGCATCCAGCAAGGACACATTGGCCACCTGGTTGATCGGCAGCATGGCACCGTAGTAATCGACCGAAACCGTGTCAAGCAGGGCCGGATTGGCCCGACCAGTTCGAATCTTGGTCAGGTTGCTCTTGAAAGCATTGATGGACTGGTCCATCTTGCCCTGCAATGTCTGCTTTATGTCAGCAATCGGCATGTCGTTCCTCCTAATCAGTTGAGGACAGAGCGGCTCGCTACGCGTAGCTTCGGTCTGTCCCGCAAGGCTTCACTCTAGTTGGGAACAGCGCGGCTCGCTATGCGTAGCTGCGGACTGTCCCGCAAAACTCCACCTTGAACGGGTTCTGGGTTGGCGTCGCGGCGAGGCGCCATTTTGACACGATCACGCGTAGACCAGCGTGCCCTCGTCCTCACCCATGACAACGCGCTTGAGAGCGCCATGTTTGAAAATGGAGAACACTTTGACCGGCAGCTTCTGATCGCGACACAGCGCAAATGCGGTGGCATCCATGATGCCCAGGTTGCGCCCGATGGCCTCGTCGAAGGACAGCTTGGTATAGCGCGTTGCGGACGGGTCTTTTTTCGGATCGGCGGTGTAGACGCCATCGACCTTGGTTGCCTTCAGCACGATCTGCGCACCGATTTCGGCGCCGCGCAGCGCGGCAGCGGTATCGGTGGTGAAGAACGGATTGCCAGTGCCCGCCGCGAAGATCACGACCTTGCCCTCTTCGAGGTACTGCAAGGCCTTGGGACGAACATAGGGCTCGACCACCTGTTCAATGGCGATGGCGGACATGACCCTGGCAGTCAAGCCGGCCTTGTTCATGGTGTCCCCCAAAGCCAGCGCGTTCATGACGGTCGCCAGCATGCCCATGTAGTCCGCCGTGGCGCGATCCATGCCGACCGAGCCCCCCGCGACGCCGCGAAAAATGTTGCCTCCGCCAATCACGACCGCCACTTCCACCCCGAGCCGGGTGACCTCGGCAACCTCGTCAACGATGCGGACGATGGTGTCGCGGTTGATGCCAAACTGATCGTCCCCCATCAGCGCCTCGCCAGACAGCTTGAGCAAAATACGCTTATGAACTGGTTGGCTTTCGGGCATGAGGTCCTCCTGGTTTGACGATGGATGCAACAGACAGATGTGACGGCGCAATCGCCGGCCAGGCTTCTCCTGGCAAGCCCAGCTCAGACACTACCTGAGCGGGGCCCCTGAACACTTCAAGTAACCAACGATCAGGCGGCCTGCTTGGCGGCAGCCACTTGGGCGGCTACCTCGGCAGCGAAGTCGTCAACCTTCTTCTCAATTCCTTCACCGACCACGTACAGGGTGAAACCGCTGACGCTGGTGTTGGCGGCCTTGAGCATTTGCTCCACTGTCAACTTGTCATTCTTGACGAAAGACTGGTTAAACAAAGACACTTCCTTCAGGTATTTCTGCACGCCACCCTCAATGCGCTTGGCCACGATCTCGGCCGACTGAACTGGCTTGCCCGCCGCCGTGGCGACCGCCGCGTCTTCGGCCGCTTTCGCCGCCGCCACCGAGCGCTCACGCGCCACCAACTCGGCCGGTACCTCGGCACTGGACAGCGCCACGGGCTTCATGGCCGCAATGTGCATCGCCACGTCCTTGGCGGCAACGTCGTCGCCGGCGAACTCGACCACCACGCCGATGCGTGTGCCGTGCAGGTAAGAGGCCAGCTTGGCGCCAGAGGCGAAGCGCTTGAAGCGGCGAAAGCTCATGTTCTCGCCGATCTTGCCAATCAGGCCCTTGCGCACGTCTTCCAGAGTCGGGCCAAAACCATCCTGACCGTAGGGCAAGGCGCCCAGCGCCGTCACATCAGCCGGATCGTGCTTGGCAATCAACAGAGCCGACGCATTCGCGAACGCCAGGAAGCTGTCGTTCTTGGTGACAAAGTCGGTTTCGCAGTTCACCTCGATCATGGCGCCCACGTCGCCCTCAATGTGACAGGTCACAACGCCTTCGGCGGTGATACGCCCAGCGGCCTTGCCAGCCTTGCTGCCCAGTTTGACGCGCAGCAACTCTTCGGCCTTGGCCATGTCGCCTTCAGCCTCGGTCAATGCCTTCTTGCATTCCATCATGGGCGCATCAGTCTTGCCACGCAGTTCAGCCACCATGCTTGCGGTAATTGCAGCCATCTCGATTCTCCGTACTCAGTTCAATTAATTGGATTGGGGTGAAGGCTAAAAAAAAGGGGCATAGCAGCCCCCTTTCTTGAGGCCAGTTTGAGTTCAAGCGGACGCTTCGTCCACTTCAACGAACTCATCGCCGCTCTCGGCCACCACGGCCTTGACAACATCGTCCACGGCATTGGTACGGCCTTCGATGATGGCGTCGGCAATGCCGCGCGCATACAGCACCACCGCCTTGGAAGAGTCGTCATTGCCGGGAATGACATAGTCAATTCCTACTGGCGAGTGATTCGAATCAACCACGGCAATCAAGGGAATGCCCAGCTTCTTGGCCTCGGCGATGGCGATCTTGTGATAACCGACGTCGATCACGAAAATCGCGTCTGGCAGCGCGTTCATATCCTGGATGCCGCCAATATCGCGCTCAAGCTTTTCCAACTCACGGGCAAACATCAGTTGCTCTTTCTTGCTCATGCTGTCCAAGCCGGCTTCCTGCTGGACTTTCATGTCCTTGAGGCGCTTGATCGAGGTCTTGACGGTCTTGAAGTTGGTCAACATGCCGCCCAGCCAGCGTTGGTCAACATAGGGCACGCCAGCGCGCAGGGCTTCCTGGGCAATGGTTTCGCGCGCCTGACGCTTGGTGCCAACCATCAGCACCGTGCCGCGCTTGGCGGAAATCTGGCGAACGAACTTGGCCGCCTCCTGGAACATCGGCAGCGACTTTTCCAGGTTGATGATATGGATCTTGTTGCGATGGCCAAAGATGAACGGCGCCATCTTGGGGTTCCAGAAGCGGGTTTGGTGGCCAAAATGGACACCAGCTTCCAGCATTTCGCGCATGGTAACTGACATGTTTAACTCCGAAGGTTAGGTCTAAAATCCAGTTCGTATTTGCGATTGACACCAACAAGCAGCGCTCAAGCACTGCTCGTCCCATCTTTCGCAACACCTTGATGAAACTGGTTTGCTGATTTGCT
Source organism: Rhodoferax sp. (assembly GCA_030685025.1). Classification (GTDB taxonomy): domain Bacteria; phylum Pseudomonadota; class Gammaproteobacteria; order Burkholderiales; family Burkholderiaceae_C; genus Rhodoferax_D. The sequence continues at coordinate 93,627 of JAUXWC010000281.1, read as the reverse complement.
TTGCCAATGCCCAATGAGCACTCAGCAAAACCCAACAAGTATAGCACAGGGACCCATTTTTTCCCCCATGTTGGATGACCTCCTGACCACTCGGCGACGCTTGTCCGCCGGCGACACGCACGCCCTCGCCGAACTGGAGCGCAACATCGACTCGGCGCGCAGCGCGGCCTGCGCGCACGCCTTCCTGAAGACCACGTTTGAATCGGCTCGCGCTGCTGCCACGGATCCCGCCAGTCTGAGCAGACCCCTGATGGGCCTGGCCGTGTCCGTCAAAGACCTGTTTGACGTCGTGGGCGAAGTCACCACGGCTGGCTCGACGCTGCTTCGGGATCACCCCCCGGCAGCGTGTGACAGCCCGGTTGTATCGCGCCTGCGCCGGGCCGGGGCGGCGATCATCGGCCGCACGAACATGACCGAGTTCGCCTTTTCCGGTGTCGGCGTCAACCCACACTACGGCACGCCCACCAATGCCGTGACAACCGACGTGCCTCGAATCCCGGGTGGCTCCTCCTCCGGTGCGGCGGTGTCCGTGGCAACAGGCGCGGCCTGGATCGCTCTGGGCAGCGACACCGGGGGGTCGATCCGCATTCCTGCAGCGCTCAACGGTGTGGTGGGCTTCAAGAGCACCGCCCGGCTGGTGCCCAGCGAAGGCGCGGTCCCACTGTCATCAACACTGGACACGGTCTGCGCGATCACTCGTTCGGTGGACGATGCCATCTTGGCTCACCAGATCCTGGCCAACCGGCTGGTCACACGCAGTCCGGCGCCGCTGTCGGCCTACCGCCTGGCGGTCGTCAGGACGCTGATGCACGACAGCCTTGACCCGGCGGTGGCGCAAGCCTACCAGCGCAGCCTAGACATGCTGCGGCGTGCCGGCGCCGACATCGAGGAGATCGATCTCGTCGGCTTGCAGGAGCTCGGTCCGATGCAAGCGACCGGGGGATTCTCGGCGGCTGAAAGCCATGCATGGCACCGCGCGCTGCTCGCCCGGCACGCCACCGCGTATGACCCGCGCGTCCTGCTACGCATTGCGCGTGGCGCCAACATGTGGCCAGCGACTACATCGACCTAATTGACGCTCGACGGGTCTGGATTGCCCGCATGGAGCAAGCCATGCATGGTTATGACGCTTTGCTGTCGCCAACCGTTCCGATCGTCGCGCCACCCATCGCTGACGTGGCGCCGGGTTCGGCACGGGACGCGGAGTTCTTCCGCGTCAATGCCTTGCTGTTGCGCAACACCAGTGTCATGAACATGCTTGACGGTTGCGCGCTTTCGCTGCCTTGCCAGCGCGCCGATGAGCCTGCCGTCGGTCTGATGATCTGGCACGCCGCGATGCACGATGATGCGGTGCTCAACGTGGCGCGCGAGATCGAACGCAATCTGCCTAGACAATAGCAAACTCGCCTCGCTTCCCAAGGCGAGTCGCTTGTTTTGCCACCGGATTACTTGCCATGAAAATTGCCGTCATCGGCGCCGGAGTGATAGGCGTCACCACCGCCTACGAGTTGACCCGTGACGGGCACGAGGTCACGGTTTTTGATCGCCGTGCCACTGCAGCCGAAGAGACCAGCTTTGCCAATGCCGGCATCGTGGCCCCGGGTTATGTCGCGCCCTGGGCCGCGCCCGGCATGCCGGGCAAAGTGCTGGGACACTTGTTGGGCAGGCACGCGCCGGTGCGGCTGTCATGGCCACTGGGCGCCAGAGAACTGGCATGGATGTGGCGGTGGTACCGGGCCTGCAAGCTCGATACCTACCTCGCCAACCGCACCCGGATGCACCACCTGGCCAACTACAGCCTCGCCCGCTTGCAGCAGATCACTCAGGATTTGAAGCTCGAATTCGATCGCCAACCCGGCTACATGGTTCTGCTTCGGTCCGAGGCCGACTATCGGCTGGCGCAGCCGGGCCTGCTCACCTTGCGTGACTTGGGTGTGCCCTTCACCGAGCTTGATGCCACCGGCGCGCGACAACTCGAACCGGCCCTGAACCCTGACACCGCGTTGGCCGGCGCCATCCATTTGCCGCATGCGCAAGTCGCCAACTGTCGCCAGTTCGTGCTGATGCTCAAGAATGAAACCGCCCGGCTGGGCGCCCAGTTACGCTTCAACACCTCGGTCGATCGCATTCACCACGCGCCCTCGGTGGCCTTGAGCCTCGCCGGTGAACCCCGGCCCCATCAGTTTGATCAGGTGGTCGTCTGTGCGGGCGTGCAGTGCGCCAGCCTGCTGCAAGCCATCGGGCTGGAACTGGCGCTGATTCCGGTATACGGCTATGCCCTGAGCGCCACCTTGCGGGACCCGCTGCAGGCACCCCATAGTGCGGTCATGGACGAGCGCTACAAAGTGTCGATCTCCCGTCTGGGCCAACGCATTCGTGTCGCCGGCAGCGCCGAGCTCGGCGGCACGCCTGAGCGCATGCGACCCGGCTCGATTCAGACCTTGCACAAGGTCTTGCAAGACTGGTTTCCCGGTGCTGGTCAGCTCTCGAACGGCGTGCAGGTCTGGAAAGGAGCGCGCCCGATGCTGCCCGACGGACCACCGGTGATCGGCGCCAGTGGCCAAGGTGGCGTGTGGCTCAACCTCGGACATGGTTCGAGTGGCTGGGCGCTGGCCTGCGGATCAGCCAGAGTGCTGGCCGACCTGATCGCGGGCCGGTCACCCGAGGTCGACATGGTCGGATTCGGCCTCAACCGTGAGCGCCCGGGCCACCTCGTCTGACTGCGGTCGACCGTGCCATTCGGCCACCTCCCGTGGCGAACCTACAGACCCAACACGGTAGCCGGGAATCCCGGCGAACTCTGCCGCAACAGCTCATCGAGCACTTCGCGCCACTGAACCAGTCGTTCGGGCTCACGTCCGCACACGCCGGTGCTGCGCGGCAGATCCAGGCGTTGCATGCACCAGTGATGGCTCCAGATCCCGCTCGGAAAATCGAGCGCATCGGTCTGGCGACTGACCCGGCAGTCAATGATATGCGCCCAGGTCTTTCGCCAGGTCACAAACCGGGCCTGATTGCGCTGCACCTCGTCATAACGCATCGCCACCATGGTGAAACGCCGCCCGGAGTGCGACCAATCTTGCAGCGCCTGCGCCACGACGCGTTCATGCAGCGGCCAATCTGAAAACGTGGCGTCGCTGATCACCAGCTCGCGCCATCCCTCCCGCGCCGCGTGCGCGAATGCGTCTCGAACGATTTGCAGAAACGCCTCGCGTCCCGCAAATCGGCCCACAGGCAGCTCCGCCAATGGGGACAAGGAGTCTTCATTTGACATGGCACTCTCCGTGTACAAAGCCGACCTCAACTTCGGTCGGCCCCATTTTCAGCCCAAATCCATGCCAGCCATCAGAAAATCGGTGCCCGAACTGCGACAATTCGGGTATGACAATAACTGAACAATGTGTGGTGGCACTCACCTGGGTGTTGCAGGACACTCTGAGTGAGACGCTGGACGTGCTGGACGATCCGGTCGAATTTCTGATTGGCGGCGCCGATCTGTTCCCCATAATCGAAGAAGCCCTTCAAGGCCATGAAGCGGGCGCGAGCTTGAAACTGCATCTGGAGCCGGAGAACGCCTTTGGCGACTACAACGAGCAACTGGTCCTGCTGGAGTCGCGCGCGCTGTTTCCGGCCGAACTTGAAGAAGGCATGACGATGGAAGGCGCCGCGCTGCCGACTGGTTGCAATCCGGAGGCCCCCAAGGATATCTTGTACACCGTGACCGAGATCTACCCCGAGCACGTCGTGCTCGACGGCAACCATCCGCTGGCTGGCATCGCGTTACGCCTGGCGTTGAAAGTCGAAGCCGTGCGTGAAGCGACCGAGGAAGAAATTGGTCGCGGATCGGCGGGCGCCCGATTCTTCACACTCCAACCGGTGCACGACCACGCGCCCGGCAACGATCTGTTGCACTGAGGACAGAGCTGGCCGCTGCGCCGCTGCGGTCTGTCCCGCAAAGTGGACAGCCAACATCCGACGATCAGTTGAGGACAGAGCTGGCTGCTGCGCCGCTGCGGTCTGTCCCGCAAGGTCTCAGGTTTTTCCCGTGGAGCCGTAACCGCCTTCGCCGCGCTGGCTGACGGGGAACTCGCTCACGACATTGAACTGGGCCTGCAGCACCGGGACAATCACCAACTGCGCGATGCGCTCCATCGGTTCGATGGTGAAGGCCACATCACTGCGGTTCCAGGCGCTCACCATGAGTTGCCCTTGGTAGTCGCTGTCGATCAGTCCGACCAGGTTACCCAGCACGATGCCATGCTTGTGCCCCAAGCCCGAGCGCGGCAGGATCAGTGCCGCATAACCGGGATCTGCGAGGTAGATGGCGATGCCCGTGGGAACAAGTTGCCAGGCATTAGGCACCAAAGTCAACGGCTCGGGCAGGCAAGCGCGCAGGTCCAGGCCGGCGCTGCCCAGCGTCGCGTAGGCCGGCAGCTTGTCCGCCATGCGCGGGTCGATGATCTTGAGGTCGATTTTCATTGGGTATCCAGCGTCAAATCATGCCTTTGCCCTGATCTGTCTAGCACAAGCTGCTATCAATTCGCGAGCTAGTTCGAGTTTCGGCGCACGCGCAAGCGACTCCACGCCGACCTCCCGCACCAGCAGCAAGGCGTTGTCATCCTGGCCAAACGTTGCCGGCCCGATATTGCCCACCAATAGGGGCACGCCTTTGCGCAGGCGCTTGGCCTGGGAATTGGCAAGCAGATCCTCGCTTTCCGCAGCGAAGCCAACGCAGAAAAGCTCAGCCGCCTGGGCCCGTGGCGACTGCGCAATCGTTGCCAGGATGTCAGGGTTTTCGACAAACTCCAGCATCGGCGGCTGGCCAGAGCCGTCCTTCTTGATCTTCTGCTCGGCCGTCTGGGCTGGACGCCAATCGGCAACTGCCGCGGTTGCTACAAAAACGGTAGCATCTTCAGCAACATTGACGGTCGCCGTCAGCATGTCCGCCGCAGATTTCACATCAATACGTCGCACGCCGCGCGGGGTCGGCAAGTGAACCGGACCGGCCACCAGCGTCACTTGTGCCCCGGCCTCACGCGCGGCGCGGGCGACGGCAAAGCCCATCTTGCCACTGGACAAATTGGTAATGCCGCGCACCGGGTCGATCGCCTCATAGGTCGGACCCGCCGTCACCAGCACGTGGTGTCCAGCCAGCAGCTTGGGCTGAAAGAACGCCACCAGGTCTTCCAGCAGTTCCTGCGGCTCCAGCATGCGCCCGTCACCAGTCTCGCCGCAGGCCTGGTCGCCGCCGCCCACCGCCAACACGGTTGCGCCGTCGGCCTGGAGTTGGGCGGCGTTGCGCTGGGTCGCGGGGTGCGCCCACATCTCGCGGTTCATCGCTGGCGCCAGCAGCAGTGGCACCTTGTCCAGCGGACGCGCCAGGCACAGCAGGCTCAGCAAGTCATCGGCCCGTCCCTGGGCCAACTTGGCCATGAAGTCGGCGCTGCACGGCGCAATCAGGACCGCGTCGGCCTCGCGACTGAGGTTGATGTGCGCCATGTTGTTGGGCTCGCTGGCATCCCACTGCGAGCCCGCGACCGGCCGATTCGACAGGGCCTGCATGGTTATCGGCGTGATGAACTGCTGTGCAGCGTCGGTCATCACCACCTGCACGGTGGCGCCGTCCTTGATCAGGGCCCGGCACAACTCCGCTGCTTTGTAGCAGGCGATGCCCCCGGTCAGCCCCAAGACGATGTGTTTGCCAGCGAGGTCTTTCATGCAGCGCAATGTAGCAGACCTATAATCCCAATTTCCACACATGGAGCGATAGACTCCCTCTGACATGACCAAATTTGTCTTCGTCACCGGCGGTGTGGTGTCTTCCCTTGGCAAGGGAATCGCCTCAGCCTCCCTCGCAGCGATTCTGGAATCGCGGGGCCTCAAAGTCACCCTGATCAAGCTCGATCCCTACCTCAACGTGGACCCCGGCACGATGTCGCCGTTTCAGCATGGCGAGGTGTTTGTCACGGATGACGGCGCCGAGACCGACCTCGACCTGGGCCACTACGAGCGCTTTGTTGAGACCCGCATGCGCCGCGCCAATAATTTCACCACCGGCCAGATCTACAAGAGCGTGCTTGAGAAAGAGCGCCGTGGCGACTACCTGGGCAAGACGGTTCAGGTGATTCCCCACGTCACCAACGAGATTCAAGACTTCGTCAAGCGCGGCGCCGGATACGGCACACCGGAGGCCGTCGATGTGGCCATTGTGGAGATCGGTGGCACCGTCGGTGACATCGAATCGCTGCCCTTCCTCGAAGCGGTGCGCCAGATGAGCCTCAAGCTCGGCGCCAACAACAGCGCCTTTGTGCACCTGAGCTACGTCCCTTGGCTTGCTACCGCTGGAGAACTCAAGACCAAGCCGACCCAGCACACCGCCAAACAGTTGCGCGAAATCGGCATCCAGGCCGACGCCCTGATTTGCCGCTCTGATCGCCCTATCCCGCAGGAAGAACGATCCAAAATATCGATGTTTTCGAATGTACCGGAGTGGGGCGTGATCTCAATGTGGGACGTGGACACCATCTACAAGATACCCCGCATATTGCATGAGCAAGGTTTGGACGGGCTCATTTGCGACAAGTTGCGCCTGAACACGCCACCGGCCAATCTGAAACGCTGGGACGATCTGGTCTACGAGACCGAGCACCCGCAGGGCGAGGTCAGCATCGCCATGGTCGGCAAATACGTCGACCTGTCGGATAGCTACAAGTCACTCAACGAAGCGTTGCGCCACGCCGGCATGAAGAACCATGCCAAGGTGAAAATTGGCTATATCGACTCCGAAACCATCACCGCCGACAACGTGGCGCAACTCGCCAAATACGACGCGGTATTGGTGCCTGGCGGCTTTGGCAAGCGCGGGGTCGAAGGCAAGATCAGCGCCGCCTGCTTTGCCCGGGAAAACAAGGTGCCCTACCTGGGCATTTGCTTAGGGATGCAGGTCGCCACCATCGAATTCGCCCGCCACGTGGCCGGCTTGGCGCAGGCCAACAGTACCGAGTTTGAACCCGATTGCCCCAACCCTGTGATCGCCCTGATTACCGAATGGAAAGACACCGACGGCACCATCAAGACCCGCAACAAAAACTCGGACCTGGGCGGCACCATGCGCCTGGGCGCGCAAAGCTCCGACGTTGGCAAAGACACCCTGGCCCACACCATTTATGGTGACGTGGTGACCGAACGCCATCGCCACCGCTACGAAGCCAACGTCAATTATCTGGACCGCCTGCGTGAAGCCGGCCTGGTCATTTCGGCCCTGACGCAACGTGAGCACCTGACCGAAATCGTCGAGTTGCCGCAAACCGTGCATCCCTGGTTCATCGGCGTGCAGTTCCACCCCGAGTTCAAGTCCACACCCTGGGCCGGCCACCCACTGTTTAACGCGTTCGTCAAGGCCGCGTTGGATCATCAGTCGGCAGGCAAGGCATTGAAGGTGGTGGCCTGATGGCCGCCGCGCCGGGCCGCCCCAAGCAGGGCATGGCCCCCTCGGGGGGCAGCGAAGCACACGAAGTGGCTAGCGTGGGGGCACTATGAAGCTTTGTGGGTTCGAGGTCGGCTTGGATCGGCCGATATTTCTGATCGCTGGCCCGTGCGTGATCGAGTCCGAGCAGTTGCAGATGGACACCGCTGGCACGCTCAAGGAAATCACCTCCGCGCTGGGCATTCCTTTCATCTTCAAGAGCAGTTTTGACAAGGCGAACCGCTCCAGCGGCAGTACCTTCCGCGGGCCCGGTCTGGACAAAGGGCTGGAGATCTTGGCGAAAGTCAGGCGCGAACTACAGCTACCGGTGTTGACCGATGTGCACTCCGAAGAACAGATCGCCCAGGTCGCCTCGGTGGTGGACGTGTTGCAGACGCCTGCCTTCCTGTGCCGCCAGACCGACTTCATTCGCGCGGTGGCGCAATCGGGCAAACCGGTCAACATCAAGAAGGGGCAGTTTTTGGCGCCTGGCGATATGAAGAACGTGATCGACAAGGCACGCGCCGCCGCCCGGGAAATGGGCTTGAACGAGGACAATTTCATGGCCTGCGAGCGTGGCGCCAGCTTTGGTTACAACAACCTGGTGTCCGACATGCGCAGTCTGGCCATCATGCGCGACACCGGCGCCCCGGTGGTGTTCGATGCCACCCACTCGGTCCAATTGCCGGGCGGTCAAGGCACCAGCAGCGGTGGGCAACGCGAGATGGTGCCGGTACTGGCGCGCGCGGCGGTGGCGGTGGGCGTCGCGGGACTGTTCATGGAAACCCATCCCGACCCTTCCAAGGCCATGAGTGACGGCCCCAACGCGGTGCCGCTCAAACACATGAAGGCGCTGCTGGAGACGCTTGTGGCGCTCGACCAGGTGACCAAGCGCAATGGCTTCCTGGAAAACCGTTTCAAATGAACCCACCAAGAGCACCACGAGCGCCGCGCCGGGCCGTCTCAAGCCAAGCTCTCACCGCAGTGCGCAGCACAAAGGTACTCCAGTGAACGCCGCCTATATCATTGTCGACATGCAGATCTCCGACATGGAGCAGTACAAGCAGTACATGGCCGAAGCGCCCGCGGCCGTCGCCGCCGCGGGTGGCGAGTACCTGGTGCGCGGGGGCCGCTTTGAAACGATCGAAGGCGTTTGGCAACCAAGCCGGATCGCCATGTTGCGGTTTCCAAGTTTCGATGCCGCCAAGGCTTTCTACGACGGCGAGATGTACCGCGCCGCACGAACCAAGCGCCTCGGTGCAACCCAATTTTTCAACATGGTTTTGGTCGAAGGCGTAGCCGCCACAGTCTGAAGCATCTTCTACTTCTAGGAAAAAAATGAGCGCAATTGTTGACATTGTTGGCCGCGAGATCCTCGACTCCCGTGGCAACCCGACCGTCGAATGCGACGTGCTGCTGGAGTCCGGCGTGATGGGCCGCGCGGCGGTACCCTCGGGCGCCTCCACCGGCTCACGCGAAGCCATTGAGCTGCGTGACGGCGACAAGAGCCGCTACCTCGGAAAGGGTGTGCTCAAGGCGGTGGAGCACATCAACACCGAGATCTCCGAAGCCGTCCTCGGGCTCGACGCATCGGAGCAGGCGTTTCTGGACAAGACCCTGATTGACCTGGACGGCACCGAGAACAAGTCACGCCTGGGCGCCAATGCCATGCTGGCCGTCTCGATGGCGGTGGCGCGGGCCGCTGCCGAGGAATCAGGCCTGCCCTTGTACCGCTATTTTGGCGGCATGGGTGGCATGCAAATGCCGGTGCCGATGATGAACGTGGTCAACGGTGGCGCGCACGCCAACAACAACCTGGACTTGCAGGAGCTGATGATCATTCCGGTGGGGGCACCGAGCTTTCGCGAAGCGGTACGCTACGGCGCCGAGGTGTTTCACGCTCTGAAGAAGATCCTGCACGACAAGGGCATGAGCGTGGCGGTCGGTGACGAAGGCGGTTTTGCCCCCAACGTACCCAGCCACGAAGCAGCCATTCAACTGATTCTCGAAGCCATCGACAAGGCTGGTTTTGTGGCTGGCGAGCAAATTGCCCTGGGCCTGGACTGTGCCGCGTCTGAGTTCTACAAGGACGGCAAGTACCACCTTGAAGGCGAGGGCCTGACCCTGAGCAGCGAGGAGTGGATCAACATCCTGTCGACCTGGGTGGACAAATACCCCATCATCAGCATCGAGGACGGCATGGCCGAGAACGACTGGGACGGCTGGAAGCTGCTGACGGATCGACTGGGCAAGAAGGTGCAAATCGTTGGTGATGACTTGTTCGTCACCAACACCAAGATCCTCAAAGAGGGCATCGAAAAAGGCATCGCCAACTCGATCCTGATCAAGATCAACCAGATCGGCACCCTGACCGAGACCTTCGCCGCCATCGAGATGGCCAAGCGGGCCGGCTACACCGCCGTCATCAGTCACCGCTCCGGCGAGACCGAAGACAGCACTATTGCCGACATCGCGGTGGGCTGCAACGCAGGGCAGATCAAGACCGGGTCGCTCAGTCGCTCGGATCGGATGGCCAAGTACAACCAGTTGCTGCGCATTGAAGAGGACTTGGGCGATGTCGCCAGCTACCCGGGCCGCGCCGCCTTCTACAACCTGCGCTAGGCGGCTTCGCGCGCGCACCCTGACTGTCTGGACTTACCATCTTGAGTCATCGATTGGTTCCTGCCCTCCTGATCGCACTGCTGGTGATTCTTCACGCGCAGTTGTGGTTTGGTCGGGGCAGCGTGCCCAGCGTTGCCAGAATGGTCAACGAGCTCGATGCTCAGCGGCAGAAAAATGGCCAGTCCAGACTCGCCAACGAACGCCTCGCGGCGGAAGTGCGAGACCTCAGGGAAGGCCTGGACATGGTCGAGGAAAAGGCGCGCATGGAACTGGGCATGGTCAAGCCGAACGAGATCTTCGTGCTCGTCGGCAAGTAAGCCGGGCTTGGCCAGCCGACGAAACGGGTCGTTTCAGTGAATCTCGATTTCTTTCCCCAAATCTTCGAAGTCGCCTTCACCCTATGGGGCAGTGCCACAAGCTGGCTGGAGATTGTGGCGTTTGTGCTGGCGCTGGCCATGGTGGGCTGCAACATCCGTGAGATTCACTGGGGATGGCCGCTGGCCATCATCAGCTCGCTGATGTACTTCGCCCTGTTTTGGCGCAGCAAACTCTACGGTGATGCAACACTACAAATATTCTTCGCCGTGGTGGCGTGTTGGGGCTGGTTCCAGTGGCTGCGCGGTGTGCGCAGCGACGGTTCAGCCTTGAGCATTGCCCGGATGACACGGCGGGGAGTGGCAGGCGTCGTGCTCTTGTGCGCCCTGCTGTGGCCGCTGACGGGTCTGTTCCTGAAGACCTACACCGACACCGATGTCCCTTGGTGGGACGCTTTCCCCACCGCCGTCAGCGTAGTGGCTCAGTTTCTTTTGGGCCGCAAGCTGATCGAAAACTGGTTGCTGTGGATCGTCGTCAACGTGGTCAGCGTCGGCCTTTTTGCCTTCAAGGGATTGTGGCTGACCACCCTCCTTTACATGCTGTTCATTGGCTTGAGCGTCGTGGGCTGGCGCGCCTGGCAGCGCAAGCTTTGACGCGCGACGGCCTGCGTGGACCGCCCCCAACCATGAAGATCGCCATTGTTGGCGCGGAGAGTACCGGCAAGACTCGCCTGGCCCTCGAGCTGACGACCCATTTCCAGGCCAACGGCCAGAACACACAAATGATCGAAGAGTTCTTGCGCGAATGGTGTGAGCGTGAGCAACGCACGCCCCAGGCTTGCGAACAGCGCCTGATCGCACAAGAACAGGCGCGCCGCATCAACGCCTGTGCCAATGCGCCAGGTACCTACACCGTTGCCGATACCACCCCGCTGATGATCGCGGTCTACAGCGATCTGTTGTTCGGCGATTTGTCGCTGTATGCATTCGCCTTGCAGCATCAGCGCGACTACGATTTGACTTTGCTCACCGGGTTGGACTTGCCGTGGGTCGCCGATGGACTGCAACGCGACGGGCCGCACGTCCGCCCGGGCGTCGACCGCCTGGTCCGTCGCGCCCTGAACCAGGCCGGCATCGCCTACCACGTGGTACATGGGCAAGGTGGCGAGCGCCTGGCGCGTGCGCTGTCCGTCATTGAGCACGCCGGACTGCAGCACAGTCCCCGCCGAAGCGCTCCAGGCGAGTGGACTTGGACCTGCGCACACTGCGACAGCGCACTGTGCGAACTCCGCATGTTTACCGAGCTGGTGCGCACCGACTCAGCGCGGCGTTGAACCGCTTGGTGCTAGTCGGCTCGCGTCCGTGAACACCTGCGCCGCATCCACCGGGTCAAACCGGTACTGCGCAACGCAAAATTCGCACGTAACTTCGATCTCCCCGCGCTCGGCCAGGATATCGGCTGCCTCGGCTTGACCCAAGCCAAGAATCATGCGCGCCACACGTTCCCGGCTGCAACTGCAGGCAAAATGCGGCCCCTGCGCGCCCTCCAGTGGCTCAAAACGTTGCAGGGCCTCCTGCCAGAATAGTCGCCGCAAAATGGTGTCAACATCCAGCGTGAGTAGCTCCTCCTGCTTGAGACTGGTGGCCATCAATGCGATGCGCTGGAAGGCATCATCAAGCTCGCCAAGTTCGTCGTCGTCCCGGTTGACCAAGCTGCCAGACAGGTTGTGCGTCCCCTGCCCTGGCAAGCGCTGGATCAACAATCCAGCCGCCAGATCTGCATTGGCGGCCAAGACCAGACAGGTGTCCAACTGTTCGCTTTGCCGCATGTAGTGCGCCAACATCTCGCTGACGCGAGTGAACTTCACGTGGCCCGCGTCGGCCAGCGGAACCACGCCCTGATAGGGCTGCTGCCCGGGGTGGCGGGTTTTGGGATCGAGCGTGATGGCGCAACGACCATGCCCATTCATATTGACCAAGGTACCCAGGTCACCGTCGGCCGGTACCGGGCCATTCACCGTCGCCGCCCCGCGCACACCCAGGTCGGGACTCACCTCGGCCACGGCGACTGGCACCGGACCATCCCCAAAAATCTGAAGCACCAGTGCGCCATCGAACTTGATGTTGCCCTGCATGAGGGTCGCGGCCGCCAGCATCTCCCCCAGCATCGTCTGCACCGGTATCGGGTAGGCACCGGTCGCGCTGTTGGCGGCACGACGGCGCAGTACTTCCCGCCAGGCATCTGTCAGGCGCACGATCATGCCGCGCACGGGTTGGCCCTGGAAAACAAACTTGTGCAACTCAGACACTGGCGCTCTCTTTCATCTGTCCATCAATCCGCATTTCATGAGATCTTCGTGAGCCCGGCCCGGAAGCGCCGAGCGTTGAGGACGTACATTTTCGCGCTGGTGAGAAATCCCTTCATTTGATCAGGACTCAACTCGCGCACCACCTTGGCCGGGCTACCCATGATCATGGAACCGTCTGCAAACTCTCTGCCCTCCGTCACCAGTGACCCGGCCCCAACCAGGCAGTTCCTGCCAGTCCTGGCACCGTTGAGCACCACCGCGCCAATACCAATCAGGCTGCCATCGCCGAAGGTGCAGCCATGCAGTATGACCTGGTGCCCCACTGTCACGTCCTCGCCGACCGTCAAGGGTTTGCCCATGTCGGCATGCTACACGCACGCATCCTGAATATTGGACCCCCGCCCGATGCGGATGGTCTCGGTGTCACCACGAATCACCGTGCCAAACCAGACGCTGACATCTTGCTCCAGCGCCACTCGTCCAATGACTTGCATGAACTCAGGTAGGGATGTCGGGAATGGAAGCTTGGCGACCACAGTGCCGAAATGATCGCCGATTCAAGCTTGGGAAGCAACCGGGTAAGCATGCGTCTTTCATCGGCTTCACCGGCACACCCATCGAGAAGACCGACGCCAACACGCGTGCGATCTTTGGTGACTACATTTCCATCTACGACATCCAGCGCGCAGTCGCCGACAAGGCCACGGTGCCGATCTATTACGAGAGCCGCATTTTCAAACTGAGCCTGAACGCCGCCGAGCTGCCCAAGCTTGACGCCGAGTTTGAGGAGATCACCGAAGGCGAAGAGCTGACCAAGAAGGAGAAACTCAAGCCCAAGTAGGCCGCACTGGAGGCGCTGGTGGGCGACCCCAAGCGCATTGCGTTGATTGCCGCTGACATGGTGGCGCATTTCGAGAAGCGCGTGGAGGCGATGGACGGCAAGGCGATGATCGTCGGCATGAGCCGACGTATCTGCGTGGACCTGTACACCGCGTTGACCAAGCTGCGCCCCGACTGGGCCAGCGCCGTGGACGATGACGCGGAAGCCGAGAAGGGCAAGATCTGCGTGGTAAAGGTGGTAATGACCGGCAGCGCGGACGATGGTCCGGACTGGCAGACCCACATCCGCAGCAAAGATAAGCGCCGCAAATTGACCAACCGTTTCAAGGACAGCCGCGACCGATTCCGCATTGTGATCGTGCGCGACATGTGGCTGACCGGCTTTGATGCGCCTTGCCTGCACACCATGTATGCCGACAAGCCGATGCAAGGGCATGACCTGATGCAGGCCATTGCCCGCGCGAACCGTGTTTTTTGCGATAAGCCCGGCGACCTGGTGGTGGATTACCTGGGCTTGGCCGATCAGCTCAAACACGCGCTCGCCACCTGCACGGATAGTGGCGGCCAGGGCAACCCGACCTTGGACACCGCCCAGGCCATTGGTGTGATGCTGGAGAAACACGGCGTCGCCAGCGACATGATGCATGGCTTGAACTGGGACAAATGGACCGGCGGCAAGCCCTCGGAGCGCCTGGCGCTGATTCCCGCGGGGCAAGAGCACATCCTCCAACAGGCCGACGGCAAAAAGCGCTGGGTGCAGGTGGTGACAGAACTCTCCCGCGCCTTCGCTTTGTGTGCCGCCAGCGATGAAGCCACGGTGATCCGCGACGACGTGAGTTTCTTCCAGGCGATTCAGGCGGCGCTGAACAAGCAGAGCAGCAACAACCGGAAGACCCCGGAGCAAATCGACGCCGCCATCCGCCAGTTAGTCTCCAAAGCCATCACCACCGAAGGCCAGGTGATTGATGTCTTCACCGCGGCCGGCCTGCCCAGGCCCGACATCAGCATCCTCTCCGACCAGTTCCTGGCCGAAGTGCGCGGCCTCAAGCACAAGAACGTCGCTGCCGAGTTGCTGGAGAAGTTGCTCAAGGACGAGCTCAAGGTCCGAAGCAAACGCAATCTGGTGCAATCCCAAGTCTTTTTCGAAAAGCTCAAGCAGACCCTGAACGCGTACCACAACCGCGCCATCTCCACGATGCAGGTGCTGGAAGAACTGATCCAGCTTGCCAAAGACCTCGACGCTGCCACCAGGCGTGGCGTTGACCTGGGTCTGACCGACGACGAAGTGGCCCTCTACGACGCGCTCGCCGCCAATCAATCCGCCGTTATCGCCGGGGGCGACGACAAACTCAAGGTTATTGCCACTGAGCTGATCACCCAGGTGCGCAAGAGCGTGACGATTGACTGGACCCTGCGCGAGGGCGCGCGGGCCAAGATTCGTGTGATGGTGAAGCGCATCCTGAACAAGTATGGCTATCCACCGGACTTGCAAGACAAAGCGGTAGAGACCGTGCTGGCGCAGGCAGAGTTGCTGTCGGCCAGGTGGGCGGACGGATGGGCCTGACGCCATTGGCGGGGGCGCCGCCGCAAGCGCTATGCCGACAGCGTGGACACCACCCGCCGCGTGGCGCCTTGAATGTGCTGCTGTGACAAGGTCTCGGCCAACGTCTCGTCACCACTGAGCACCGCGCTGAGGATGCCCTCGTGTTCATCCCAGACGCTGGATCGGTCCAGAGATGGCGCCACCACCGCCACCATCGCGCGACGCAGGTGGTGCCAGTACAGCTTCAAGGTCTCCGCCAGCAGCGGGTTGCCGGCCTGCTCATAAATCCACATGTGAAACGCCATGTCGGCGCTGGTCAGCGCCGCGACCGAGCCGTCCTGCACCGCTGCGCGGCCTTGTTGCAGCAACTGTAGGCCGGCCGCGCGGGCCAGCGCGGTGGTGTGGCGCGCGGCCAGCTTGGCGGCCATTGGGTCGAGCGATTCACGCAGTTGGTACAACGCCTCAAAAAAGCCCTTGCGCAGCGGTGCCACCACCAGGCCGCGTCGGCCCGTGTCTTGCACAAAGTCTTGTGTCTTGAGCACCGTCAACGCCTGGGTCACCGGCTGGCGCGAGACGTTGAGGCTCTGCGCCAGATCGTCCTGGTTGATGCGGTCGCCAGGACGCAACAGGCCGCCACAAATCGCCTCCAGAATCGACGCGTAGACCTGCTCGTATAACGAGGGCATGACCGGGGGAACGGTGATCCGGCGGCCGAAGTCGGCGGAATGGATGGCGGCCTGCGCGACCGCTTGAATTGCTGTCTGGTCGAGGGCCATGCTGTGGATCGGATTCAATGGGCGGCGCCGGGCCGGTGGTGTCGGCTGGCGCATGCCTGGTTGGTCAGCCGGCTTGGCGCCAGTTGCGTTCGGCATTGTCCCATGCGTCCACCGCCTGCAAGTCCGGCACGCGGGCCAGGCCGCAGAGGCTGTCGGCGGATCGCGCCTGGGTGCTCACCACCACATCAAGCAAGGCCGGCAAGTTCTGCATCGCGGTGGCCAGGGCAGCGTCAAGCTGCTCGATGCGCTCGACCCGTTGGCCAAACATGCCAAACGCTCGGGCCATGGCGGCGTGGTCGGCGAACTGCAAACGCGTGGCCACCACCTGCTGGTAGCGGTCGGTCTGGTCATTGACCTCGATTTGCCAGGCGCCGTTGTTGGCCACCACGATCAACAGCTTGGCCTGATGCCGCACTGCGGTGTCGATCTCCATCGCGTTGAAGCCAAAGGCGCCATCGCCCGTTGCCACCACCACCTGGCGCCCTGGAAAGGCCAGGCTGGCGGCGACGCCGAAAGCGGTGCCCACGCCAATGCAACCCAGCGCGCCAGGGTCCAGATAGGTTGAGGTCGACAACCCGACTCGCGCAAAGCTGAGAAAGTCGCCGCCGTCGGCCACCAGCACGGCGTCTGGGCTGAGGTGTTGCTGGAGCGCGGCCAGCAGCCGGTTGGGGTGCATGCGGCCCTGTTCGTCGGGCTCGGCGGTTTGCATGGCGCGGCGCAGTTTGTCGACGCGTTGTTCATGCCCGCGCCGCAGCCCGACGGCCCACTCGCGGTCAACCGCGCTCGGCCGGTCGCCGGCGGCGGCGAGCATCGCCGCCAAGGCCGCCGCTGGCTGGGCGAACAGCTCCACCGAGGCGCGGCGGTTGTCGCGCAGTTCCGACGGGGCGTCGGCGATGCGGATAAAACGGGCCTCGCCAAATACGGCGGGTGAACCGTAGGCGAGCTGAAAATCAAGCCGCCGCCCGAGCGTGAGCACCAGGTCGGCCTCGCCCATGGCGCGGGCGCGCATCGCCGCCACCACCGCCGGGTGGGTGTCGCTCACCAGGCCCCGGCTTTCGCCAGTGTCGAGGTACAGCGCGCCACAACGCTCCAACAGTTGGCACAGCAGCGCGCCAGCGCCCCGTGCGCCGCGCCCGCTGATGACGAGTGGTCGCCGCGCCGACCAAAGCAGTTCCACCGCCCGCTCAACACCCGCCGGGTCGGGCAGCAGCGGGCTTGCGCTGCGTGGCGCAAAGTGTTCGGCCAACTGCGTCACGCGTGGCACCTGCGCGCGCAACACGTCAACTGGAAAGTCCAGGTACACCGGGCCGGGGTCGCCGCCCTGGCCACGCGCGCGCGCCAGCGCTTCGCCCAACTCTTGCAGCACCAGCGCGGGCGCGCGCACCGTGCGTGCGTAACGCGTGATCGGCCGCACCAGCTCGGTGTGGGGCAGGTCTTGCAACGCGCCGCGGTTGTCCTGTGGCTGCGCCGGCGTGCCCGACAACACCAGCACCGACGCCCGGGCAACGTGGGCGTTGGCGATACCGGTGATAGCGTTGGTGACACCCGGACCGGCCGTGACCAGCGCCACCCCCAGTTCGCCGGTCAGTTCCGAATGGGCGTGCGCCATATAGACGGCGGCGCGTTCGTCGCGCACGTCGATCAGGCGCAAGCCGGCACGCGCCGCACCCATGAAGATCGGCATGATGTGCCCGCCGCACAAAGTGAACAGCCGGGTCACGCCCTGCGCCAGCAGGAAACGCACGATCACGGCGGCGACGCTGTCGTCGCCGCCGTGATCGTCAGGGCCCGGCTGCGCGGCGC
Source organism: Rhodoferax sp. (assembly GCA_030685025.1). Lineage (GTDB taxonomy): Bacteria > Pseudomonadota > Gammaproteobacteria > Burkholderiales > Burkholderiaceae_C > Rhodoferax_D. The sequence goes on along the minus strand of JAUXWC010000281.1, from coordinate 75,955 downwards.
AGCGCTCTGGCGCGGGGTACGGCGCGGGGTGCGGCGCGGCCATGGTCAGAACACCGGCACTTCGCGGTAGGTGCCCCAGACGGTCTTGAGGCGTTCCACGATGTCACCCATGCTGGCGCCGGCGCGCACCAGCCGGATCGTCACCGGCATGATGTTCTGCGTGTCGTCCTTGGCCACCGCGACCAATTCGTTCAATAACACGTTGACCAGGGTGCTGTCGCGCTCGCGGCGCACGCGGCGCAACCGCTCAATCTGGCGCTGCTCGGCGGTGGGGTCGTGCGGGTGGGTTTCGAGGTCTTGCTTTTCATCCGGCTCGTGAAACAGGTTGACGCCAATCACCGGTTTTTCGCCGCTCTGCTTCTTCAGCGCCTGCTCGTATGAGAAGTCGGCGATATGGCGCTGAAACCAGCCCTCCTCGATCAACTTGATGGTGCCGCCGTGTTGGTCCACTTCGTCAATGATCTGAAAGATGCGCCGTTCGTATTCGTTGGTCAGGTGCTCCACATAGTAGGAACCGCCCACCGGGTCCACCACCTCGGTCACGTGTGCTTCCTCGGCCAGAATTTGCTGCGTGCGCAGTGAGATTTTCATGGCTTCTTCGGTCGGTATCGAGAACGCCTCGTCCATGCCATTGGTATGCAGGCTTTGCGCCCCGCCCAGCACCGCCGCCAGCGCCTGGACGGCGGTGCGCACGATGTTGATCTTGTACTGCGGCTTGGTCAACGTGGCGGCGGCCGTCTGGCAGTGAAAGCGCAGGCGCATCGACTCCGGGTTTTGCGCGCCAAAACGCTCGCGCATGATCTTGGCGTAAACCCGCCGCGCCGCCCTGAACTTGGCGATCTCCTCGAAGAAGTCGGTCTGGCTCACAAAGAAAAATGCCAGACGCGGGGCGAACGCGTCAACGGGCATGCCAGTTTTGGTGACCTCCTCCACATAGGTGATCAGGTTGCACATGGTGAAGGCGATTTCGTGCAACGGCGACGAGCCGGCTTCCGAAATGTGGTAACCCGAGACGTTGATCGGGTTGTACCGGCGCATGTGCTCGGCGCAAAAAGTGATGCAGTCGCGCACGATGCGCACTGAGGGCGCAATCGGGAAGATGTACTCCTTTTGCGCCATGTACTCCTTGAGGATATCGGCCTGAATCGTGCCCGAGAGTTTGTGCAGGTCGTAGCCGCGCTGCTGCGCCAACTCCACGTACATCGCCAGCAAAATCCAGGCCGACGGGTTGATGGTCAGCGAGACCGAGATGTTCTCCAGATCAATGCCGTCGAGCAGCGCCGCCATGTCGGCCAAGGTGTCAATCGCCACGCCCTCGCGCCCCACCTCGCCTTCGGACATCGCGTGGTCCGAGTCATAACCCATCAGCGTGGGCATATCGAAATCGGTCGATAGGCCGGTTTGCCCCTGCGCAATCAGGTACTTGAAGCGCCGGTTGGTGTCCTCACCGGTGCCAAAACCGGCAATCTGGCGCATCGTCCAGGTTCGGCTGCGGTACATCGTGGGGTAGGGGCCACGCGTAAACGGGTAACGCCCCGGCAAACCAATCTCGTCGGGCGCGCCGTCGGGGAGGTCCGCCGCGGTGTAAGTGCGCTTGAGCGGCAGGCCGCCGTAGGTGAAGAACTGGTCCTTCTTCTCTTTTTGTTTCGCGAGGAAGGCGGCGACTTCGGTGTCTTCCCAATCCTGCACCTGGGCCTGCAGGGTCGAATGGTTGATGCCGGTGGCGGACGTGTTCATGGGGTTCCTTCGAGGTTGATGCCGGCGAGCAAACGCTCGGCGGCCTGGTAAGGCGAGATGAGGCGTTGCGCCAACTGGCTGGAAACGGCGGCCAGCGCGCCCTGGCGGGTCGCCAGAAAACGTTGGTGCAGCAGGTCTTCGGCGGTTTTGAGCATGCGGAATTCAGCGATGCGGCGCACCCGCGCCTGGCCCGCCTCAGACGTGCGCATGAAGCGGCCATGGCGTTGCAGGCACTCGATCAATGGCTCAAACCCCTCGCCGTTGACCGAGCTGATGGGCACCACCGGCGCCTGCCAGTCATGGCCGGGGCTCAGTGACAGGCCCATCGTCAGCATGGTCTTGAGGTCGCTGATGGTGCGGTTGGCGTCCGAGCGGTCGCACTTGCTCACGACATGGATGTCGGCGATCTCCAGGATGCCGGCCTTGATGGCCTGAATGTCGTCGCCCAGGCCAGGCGCCGAGACCACCACGACGGTGTGCGCGGCGCGCGCGATCTCGACTTCGGCTTGCCCGACGCCGACGGTTTCGATCAGCACGTAGTCAAAACCGGCCGCATCGAGCACATCGACCGCCTCCAGCGAGGCCCGCGCCAGGCCGCCTTGCGCACCACGCGTGGCCATGCTGCGGATGAACACGCCCACGTCTTGCACCAACTCGGACATGCGAATGCGGTCCCCCATGATGGAGCCGCCCGAATAAGGGCTGGACGGATCGACCGCGATGATGCCCACGCGTTTGCCGCTGGCGCGCAACTTGAGTGTCAGCGTGGCCACCAGCGTTGACTTGCCGCTGCCCGGCACGCCGGTGATGCCAATCACATGGGCCTGGCCGGCCTTGGCGTACAGGCTGGCCATGGCGGCGCGGCATTCGGTCGAGCCGGCCTCGGCGCGGCTCATCAGGCGCGCCATCGCCGCGCTGTTGCCCGCCAGGGCCGGCGCCACCAGCGAATCGGACGGGACGCGGCTTGCCATCATGCGCCGGCGCTGTGCAGACGTTGCGTCATCTGCTTGAAAACGTCGCGGTCGTCAATCACCCGGCGCGCCTTGAAGTCAGTGCGCGGGTAGGTGCCTGGCGGCAACACCTCGACCATGGTGCGCAGCCCCAGCAGGGTCTGCACCGAGGCCGCCACCTGCAAGCGAAACGCCTCCATGGCGGCGGGCCCTTGCGCGCTCAAGGCGGCGTTGGTTTCGACTTGCAGCAGCAGTTCGTCCATGTGGCCGGCGCGGCTGACCACGATGCGATGTTCGCCCCCGTAGTCGGGCAAGCGGCTGAGCGCGGCATCAATCTCGCTGGGGTAGACGTTCTCGCCGCGAATCGTGATCATGTCGTCGATGCGTCCGAAGATGCCTTGCGGCAGGCTGGGGTAGGTGCGGCCACAGGCGGTTGGCTCGTTGCTCCAAAGCGCCAGGTCGCCCGACACCAGCCGGATCATCGGTTGCGAGGTGCGCTCCAGATGCGTGTAGACCGGCGTGCCGCGTTGTCCGTAGGGCACGCGTTCGAAGGTTTTGGGGTCGCACACCTCGGTGTAGCAGATATCCTGCCAGCACAACATGCCGGTGGACGACTCGGCCGAGGCCGCGACGTTCATGAACGGCGACATCTCGGCCATCGAGCCGCAATCGAACACCTGTGCCTGGTAGGCGTCGATGATGCGCTCGCGCACGCCCGCCACCGAGGCCCCTGGTTCGCCCGAAAAGAACATGCGCTCAAGGCCGAAGTCGGCCGCATTGAACCCCTCCTTGGCCGCCGTCTCGGCCAGGTAGAGTGCATAGGAAGGCGTGCCGTAGAAGGCCTGTGGTTTCATCATGCCCAGCCACTGCACCGCGCGCGACGACATGCCCGGCGCGCCCGCGCCAAATGGAAACGCCTTAGCGCCAAGTCGTTCGGCGCCGCACAACGCGCCCCAACTGCCCATGTACAGGCTGAAGATGGCGGCCACGAAGACGATGTCGCCGGGCCGAATGCCCATGCCCCACATCACGCGAGCGTGCGCGTTGGCGATGGCTTGCCAGTCGTCGCGCCCAATGGCAAACGCGGTTGGCCGGCCGGTGGTGCCGGAGGTGCCGTGAATGTGGTGGATGTCGTCGTCGGCAATACACAGGTAGTCACCAAATGGCGGCGCGCGGTGTTGCGCCTGCCGAAGGTCGGCCTTGGTCACCACCGGGCAACGCCGCTCGAAGTCTTCCAGGCTTCGAACCTGGCTGGGGTGAAAGGCGGCCTGGTCCCACTTGTCGCGGTAGAAGGCGCAGTGGTTATAGGCGTAATCGCAAACCTCGCGCAGCCGCTGCACGATGGCCTGATCGCGCTCGTCGGCCGGCATGGTCTCGCGCACCGTAAACCAGTATCGGCTGTGCGGTGGCGGTCGGTAGCTGTTGTCGTAACGTGGCGGCCAACTCCAGGATTCCATTGCGCTCATGTCTGCCTCGCTTGGGGTGATGGGGGTCTGTGTGAGACGGTCAACGCTCGCCGCGCGCCGCAACCAGGCGCTCGATGGTCTCGATGATCTTGTTGGGCGGCGTGTCTTGCAGCAACACCTCGTGCACGCCCATAGCTTTCAGAGCCACCACGTCCTCATCGGGCATCACGCCGCCGCCGAGCAGGATGATGTCGTCCACACCACGGGCTTTCAACCCGGCAATGATTTTGGGGAAGATCGTCATGTGGGCGCCCGACAAAAGGCTGACGCCCAGCACGTCCACATCCTCCTGCACCGCCGCCGTCACCACCTCATCGGCCGAACGGTGCAGCCCGGTGTAGACCACATCCATGCCGGCGTCGCGCAAACAACGCGCCACGATTTTGACGCCACGGTCGTGGCCGTCCAGACCGACTTTGGCGAGTAACACCCGAATATTGCTGGGCATGGTAAAGCTCCTTTTCTTAATCCAATTTCGTATTTCGTATTCGGTATTCATTAAAGCATAAGATAGCGGTACGCGGTTGTCAACACACGCCACGGCCACACGCCATGGCCAGACCGCGCAACGCGCCGATGGCTGGCAACTGGTACGCTCCCCTGATCCGAACTTGGACCTGACATCCGATGAAATCCCTGCCCAATCACCCGTTCACAGTGGCCTATGAAGGGGTTGCCCCGGTTCTGAAAGGGCCGCTGCGGCGCAGCGGCCATGGCAGCGCAGTGCTGGGCCGCGTCACGCTCGGGGCCAACGCCGAGCTTGGGCCTTTTGCGGTGCTGCGCGGCGATGGGCATGTGATCCATGTGGGCGACGAGTTTCATCTCGGCTCCCACAGCACCGTGCACATTGCCCATGCCATTTACGGCACCACCATCGGACACCGGGTCAGCGTCGGCGTCAATGCGGTGGTGCATGCCTGCACCGTGGGTGACGACTGCGTGATTCAGGACCAGGCCCTGGTGCTGGACGGCGCGGTGGTTGGCAGCGGCTCGGTGGTGGCGCGCGGCTCGGTGGTTTTCTCCAGAGCCGTGTTGCCTGCCGGCCATTGGTGTGAAGGGGTGCCTGCGGTGCCGATGCGCGCGCTTGAGGCGACCGAACTGGCTGCCCTGCACCAGCAAACTCGCGCATCGGCGAGCGCCGCAGCCAACGCGCCAGCGGCCACGCGGCTGGCGCGGCCACGCCCCGGCGCGCCGGGCTTCATCGCCGCCACCGTGACGGGCGCAGGCGAGGCGCGCATGGGCGCCGACAGCAGCCTGTGGTTTGGCTGCGTGCTGGAGGCCGCCACACACGGGGTAATGATCGAGGCCGGCGCCAACGTGCAGGACAACTCAATCATGCGCAGCACGCAACGCGCGGTGGTGGTGGGCCCCCGCTGCACCGTCGGACACAACGTGCTGCTGCACGACTGCACAATTGGCGCGCGCGTGTTGGTCGGCATGGGCAGCGTGGTGGCGCCCGGCACGGTGGTGCAAGACGACGTGTTGTTGGCCGCCGGGTCCACTACCAACCAGGGTCAGGTGCTGGAAAGCGGTTGGCTGTGGGGCGGCCGCCCGGCGCGCCCGATCAGGCGCCTGGACGAGCGCAAGCTGCAACTGATCAAGGTGTCAGCCGCCGTCTATTGCGAGTACGCCAAGGAATTCACCCACACCCAGCAACTGGCGCTTGACCTTGATGGCGCGGCGGACGCCGCCGCACTTTCGACGTAGCACGTCGCCATGATCAACTCAACATGAAAGAGCGAGACCCTTTGTTGTCATCCCGGACTTGAGGAGCCTGCCCCGGACTCGATCCGGGCGATCCATGGATTGCGGATCTGGTCCGCAATGACAGGCTCTTTCATCCCCCGGGGCGTCGTTCTGATTCATAGATCGGCATAGGGGGCAACCGTTAGGCTGCGCCCCTGCCACACCACCCGGCGTGCGGGTCCGCACCGGGCGGTTCGAGAAGTTGAGGTCATGTGAGTCTGGGTATGCCAATGCTGTCAAAGTAAGCCACCGTCAGCACGCGGTGTAAGTTGGACCGACTGCAGTGCCACCAACGCCTGCCTGCGACAGCCACCTGTGCTGCCACCTCGTGGGTGGCGCCAAGTGCTCGAAGGTTTCGATAAATCGTGGTGCCACGCTTCCACTGCTTGAGCTGAACCGCTCTGAGCCTTCGGCGAATCCATGAATCCAGATCCCGAAACGTCGTTGGAGTTTGCGCGAGATGGAAGTAGGCCTTCCAACCCGGCAAGTATTTCCCAAGTTGCTGCGCGATTTGAACCATGCCACGCCCACCGGCGCGTCGAGTGATCTCCCTGATGCGCTGCTTGAACGTGTTGATCGCCTTAGTGGCCACAGAAATCTTGACCGTATCCCCTGACCATCCCCGAAGGCTATAGCCAAGAAACTTGCGGCCAAAGACCGGACCCACTTCAGTTTTCTTCTCGTTCACCCGGAGGTGCAGCTTCTCATACAGGTCTCTGAGCAAGCGAAGCACCCGCTCGCCAGCCTTCTGACTGCGCATGTAAACATTGCAGTCATCGGCGTACCGGGCGAACCGGTGCCCCGGTTTCTCCAACGCCTTGTCCACTTCATCGAGCAACACGTTGGCCATTAGCGGTGACAATGGCCCGCCTTGTGGCGTTCCCTTTTCACGCTCCAGCACCACGCCATCTGCCATGATCCCGGCCTGTAGGTATCGCCGAATCAGCCGCAGTACGGCCTTGTCGGCAATGCGCTTGGCAAGCCTGTCCATAAGAATGTCGTGGTTGACCCGATCAAAGAACTTCTCCAAATCAACATCGACCACAACCCGGTAGCCTTCTTGCGCATACTGCTGTGCTTTGCGCACTGCATCATGGGCGCTTCGGCCAGGTCGAAATCCATAGCTGAACTCAGAGAATGTTGGATCGATCAGCGGCTGCAGGATTTGCAGCAAGGCCTGTTGGATCAGCCTATCTACGACCGTCGGTATCCCCAGTTCCCTCGTGCCGCCCGTCGGTTTAGGAATTTCGACGCGATGCACGGCTTGAGGCCGGTATGTCCCGTTGAGAAGCTCCGACCGAATTCGCGGCCAATGGGTTTTGAGGTATTCCGGGGTCTGCTCAATAGACAGCCCATCAACACCAGCACTTCCCTTATTGGCTTTGACGCGTTTCCACGCCGCCGCCATGTTCTCACGCGAGAGTACCCGCCAAAACAAGTCCTCTCGCCCCAAGCCTTCTTGTTGTTGACACGCCGGCCGAGCTTCATCGCGTGCTGCGTCGGCACGGGTTTCACCCCTGCCGGTCACGACCCGCTCCGGTTGCCCGGACTTCTGATGCGATGCACTTCCAAGTGTCATAACTTTCCAGCTCTCCTTCTCGTTCGGCCCTTTGCTGGTCACCCAACTACTACGGCCTCTGCTGACTTCTCGCGCCAGTCTTGCGACCGTCACCTTTTCAGGCGTAAAGCGAGATCTCCCCAGGTAAGAACGCTATCCTTCACCGCACAATCGTCGCATCTACGTCACGTCGCCTTGACCACAAGAGCTTCGCAATCATTAGCTTGCTCGCCCTGCTGCGTGCCGCCTCCTATGCGCTTCGTGTTCCTCGACTCGCGGATTCGCTCCACGCTTCCTTCCCACGCTCGGTCGCCCTCACGCAGTTGCGCTTCACTTCGCTTACTGTGGTCAGCTCGCGGGAGGACTTTCACCTCCAAGATAGCGCCCATGCTGGGCGCACTAACCATCCCCCGGCAAAGCCGGGGGCTTTCAAATTGTGAGCCGCTCAAAGCGGCTAAACGGGGTCGCTAACGCGGCCCCAACTCTTGGCGCCACCGAAACGGTGGCCTCTCACCTCCACAACCCGAGCTGTTCCAATCTTTCGTCTTCTTGCTCTTGGTGTCGGATGTAGTTTCGAATCACTTCCTCGTCTCGGCCTACGGTTGAGACAAAGTACCCTCGGGCCCAGAAGTACTGCCCGACAAAATTCCTCTTGCGCTCCCCGTACACCCGCGCCAGATGAATCGCGCTCTTGCCCTTGATGTACCCCACCACGTTGCACACCGCGTACTTGGGCGGTATCGCGATCATCATGTGCACGTGATCTGGCATCAAATGCCCCTCCTCTATTCGGCTCTCCTTGTGCCCCTGCTGCGCCAGCGCGCGAAACACATCACCGAGTTGCTCTCTCAACTGCCCATACAGCGTCTTCCTGCGACACTTCGGTATAAACACCACGTGGTACTTGCAGTCCCACTTCGTGTGATTTAGGCTATCTATCTTGTCCATCCAGTTTCTCCGCTCGTTTGCTTGGCGGCTCACGATTGGTAGTTTCTGCGATGGACGCCCTCACCTACGCATACGTCAAACCGAGCTTATCCGGTTAACACCCAAGGCATAGGGATGTGCAGTCAGGTCTGCCAGATTGATCCAGGACGCGCGCGTCAGCGCCTTTGTCGGCGCACAACTGACCCATGCGCTCACTCTCCTGCGAGCTTTCTGGCGCGTCCAGTGACCATCTCCGCGCGGCCTCAAAGTTTTGGGCATTAACCGGATAAGCACGCGTCAAACTTCTACTGCCACCCCGGCAAAGCCGAGGGGTCTCCCAACTGACTAGCCAATTCGCCTCAACCGCGCGGGTGGTGCTGGGCGTGCAGGGTCTTCAGACGCTCACGCGCGACATGCGTGTAAATGGTCGTGGTGGAGATGTCGGCGTGGCCGAGCAGCATCTGCACGGCGCGCAAATCGGCACCGTGGTTCAGCAGATGAGTGGCAAAGGCGTGGCGCAAGGTGTGGGGCGACAACGGTGTGGAAATGCCCGCCGACAGCGCGTGCTTCTTCACGATCAGCCAAAACATCACGCGAGACATCGCGCTACCCGCCTTGGAGCCACGAAGCGTCACAAACAGGTCCTCGGTCTGCCGGCCCGCCAACAATTCAACCCGGGCCTGCTCCAGGTACCTGCGCAGCCACACGCTGGCTACCTCGCCAAACGGAACCAGCCGCTCCTTCTGACCTTTGCCAAGGACCCGCACCACATGCTCGGTCAAGCCCAGGTCGAACACCTTGAGCGTGATCAGCTCACTCACACGCAGGCCACTGGCATACATCAGCTCCAGCATCGTGCGGTCACGCAAGCCGATGGCGGTGTCCTGGTCGGGCGCACCCAGCAAGGCTTCCACCTGGGCTTCCGTGAGGGCCTTGGGAACACGCAGCGCCTGCCGGGCGGCCTGCAGCTTCAAGGTGGGATCCTGCGACAACAGCCGTTCCCGCAAGGCCCAGCGAAAGAAACGTTTGAAAACGGTCAAACGCCGGTTGGCCGTCGTTGCCTTGGTGGCACAATGTCGCGCGGAAAAGTAGGCATTCAAGTCACCCTCATGAGCGCCGGCCAGGGCGACACCATGTTGATTGAGCCACTCGGCCAGCAAGGTCAAATCGCGGCGATAGGCGTCGAGCGTATTGCGCGACAGCCCTTCTTCCAGCCAAAGTGAATCGACAAATGTGCTGATCACATTGAGGTCAACAGCGCTGACAGGGACCCGGTGGACGACAGCCGTACTCGCCCCCGCGCCCGCCGGTGGACCGCGAACCGGGCCGGTACCCACGGACTCAATCGAGCTTGAGTTTGGCGGAATCAACCACCTTTTTGTAGACCTCGAACTCAGCCTTGATCTGGGCCGCAAACTGCTCCGGCGTATTGGCAACGATGATGGAACCAGTGTCTTCGATGCGCTTTCTGACAGCCGGATCCTCCAGCGCCTTGCGTGCCGCAGCGTTAACCTTGTCCACCACTTCACGTGGCAAGCCCTTTGGCCCATAGATGCCGTAGTAGGCCATGCGATTGACCGGCTCCAGCCCCACTTCCATGAATGTCGGCACATTGGGCAACTGGGTCAGGCGCTGTGGAGCCGCCACCACTATGGGAATCAGGCGATTCGACTGGATGAACGGCATGGCCGAAGGCATGTTGTCAAACGTCATCAACACCTGACCCGCGACCGTGTCGTTCAATGCCGGGCCAGCGCCACGATACGGAATGTGCGTGATAAACGTACCGCTGAGGTTCTTGTAGAGCTCCATTTGCAAATGCCCGATGCCGCCAGTTCCCGACGAGGAATACGAGTACTTGCCGGGCGATCGTTTCAGCTCTGCCAGAAACCCCTTGTAATCCTTTGCCGGAAAACTGGGGTGCACCGCAATCACGTTGGGGGTCGCCGCAATGTTGATGATGGGTGTGAAATCAATCAGCGGGTTGTACGGTATGCGGGGGTTGATGGCCGGATTTGCCGCTGTGGTGGACACCGTGGCCATGCCCAGCGAGTAGCCGTCCGGCGCGGCCTTGGCGGTCTCATTGGCGCCGATGACGCCGCCGCCACCCGCCTTGTTCTCGACGATGACGGTCTGGCCAAGTGCCTTACCCAGTGCATCCGCAATCGTGCGTGCAATGATGTCCGTGGTACCCCCTGGGGCGAAAGGTACCTGGAGTTTGACCACCTTGTTCGGGTAGGGTTGGGCCAATGCGCCCGCGGCGGCAACTGCCAGCGTCAGGGAAAGAACAGACCGACGGTACATGGTGAAAATCTCCAGTGAATGAACAAGCAACAAAAGCGGCGCGCCTACAGACCCAGAAGCCCTTTCTTGAGCCTCGGGTCAATCGGTTTGCCGCCCACAAAAATACCCAGCACCGCCCCGAAGAAGTCCGCTCCGGCAATCGCACTACCCTTCCTGACGCCATTGACGGACAGGGTCAAACCTCGTTCCGGCTCAAAATCGAGATTGATCGTGTCGCCCTTGGCGGTTGTACCGAACGACTCAATCGCGCCCTCCAGTTGTGCGATGCGGTCATGAAGAGCCTCAAGCTCGGTGGGACTGGCATTCTTCTTGATGCCGGCCACCAAGGCCTTCGTGAAGTCGGCGGACTTGGCATCGCGCAGCATCCTTAACTGAATACGCTTAGGCCCAGGCATGGCCAATGCTCCCTCCATCGTCGTGGCTCTGTCAGGCAGGTAAAGCCCGGCAACATAGCCCCGGATAATGAAAACGGCGCGAATCCCCATGCCGTTGAGCTTGAGCTCGCTGTTGGCCAGTTTGACCGAGTCATCAAACCGAACGCCTTCGAAGGTGGCAGCAAATGCACCGCCTGTCAACAACAAGGTCACGCACGCCACGCGGGTGAAAATTGACGCAATATTCATAGTCCCTTAACGCCTATGGTAACGATCTCGACGACAAGGCCGGATGTGGCTTCCACATAGGGGCAAACCCGAGGGGAGATCGACATCGCTGTATTCTCGCTTCGTGAACTACGCTCAACTTCTGTTCCCTGATTTCTCCCTGATCCTGTGCGGCTATCTGCTGTGCCGCTTCACCGCGCTCAACCGGACCGTCTGGGAGCAAGTGGAGTCACTGGTCTACTTCCTGCTGTTTCCGGTGCTGCTGTTTCATTCGATCGTCAAGAGCCCACTCGACTGGGCATCCGCGTCCAGCTTCATCGCGGCGGGTTGGGCTTTGGGCCTGACCGGTATCACCCTGGCTTACGCGCTGCCACACATGCCATGGCTGGGGTCACACATCAACTTGCGCCAGCATGCGGCCAGTGCGCAAGTCGCCTTTCGCTTCAATTCGTTCATCGGGCTGGCACTGGCAGACCGGCTGGTGGGGCCGGCGGGCGTGCTGTTGCTGGCGGTGCTGATCGGCGTATGCGTGCCGCTATTCAACGTCGCCGCAGTCTGGCCGATGGCGCGACATGGCCAGTCAAGATTTTGGCGCGAACTGGCCCGCAATCCCCTCATCATCGCCACCGCAACGGGCCTGACCGCAAATCTGATGGGTTATCACTTGCCGCCATGGCTGGAGCCCACCGTAGCGCGGATCGGCGCGGCATCGATCGCGCTGGGATTGATGGCGGCGGGTGCCGGCATGCAGCTCAGCGCCCTGGTGCGCGCCAAATCGCTCGCCGTGGCCGTGCTGTCCATTCGCCACGTACTGCTTCCGCTGTCGGCGCTCGCGCTGTCCCGACTGTTCAAACTGAACGACGCGCAAACAACGGTGTTGCTGCTGTTCTCGGCGCTTCCGACCGCGTCAAGCTGTTACGTGCTGGCGGCCCGCATGGGGTTCGACAGCGCATTGGTTGCCGGCCTGGTGACGCTATCGACCCTGCTGGGGATGCTCAGCCTACCCTTTGCGCTGGGCATGCTGCGGTAATGACAGGACTTGCGGATTGAGCGGCGCAATTGCCTGCCCCGCCGTCAAGAAACCAATCAGGTTATCCGCCGCCAATATCGCCATGGTCATGCGGGTCGGCATCGTGGCGCTGGCGATGTGCGGTGTCAGAACGACATTCTTCAAGGCCAACAACGCTGGGTGCACGGTCGGCTCGCCCTCAAACACGTCCAGACCGGCGGCCGCCAAACGCCCGTGCCGCAAGGCGTCCGCCAGCGCGGCGTCGTCAACAATACCGCCACGGGCAATGTTGACCAGGGTCGCGCTGGCCTTCATCTGGTCCAATTCGGACGCCCCGATCGCGTGATGCGACTGATGAGAATACGGTAGCACCAGCACGAGGTGGTCCGCCGTTCGCAGTAATTCTTCCTTGCTCACATATCGCGCCCCGCAAATCGCCTCGATCTCGGGCGTCAACCGGGAGCGGTTGTGGTACACCACCGGCATGTCGAAGCCCATCGCGCCGCGCTTGGCAATGGCCTGTCCAATTCGACCCATGCCCAGTATGCCCAGGGTCGAGCCATGAACTTCAGCACCAGCGAACATATCGTAACGCCAGCGGCGCCATTGACCGGCACGCAGATAGTGCTCGCTTTCACAGACCCGTCGGGCCGCCGCCAGCAGCAAGGCAAAGCCGAAATCGGCCGTGGTCTGCGTCAGGACGTCCGGCGCATTGGTGCCCAACACACCCTGGTCGGTCATCGCGTCCAGGTCAAAATTGTTGTAGCCAACCGCCATGTTGGCGCAAATCTGCAGGCGCGGGCAAGCCGCCAGGACGTCTGCGTCGATGCGCTCGCTGCCTGTGGTAAAGACTCCAGCCTTACCCTGCAGCCGCTCGATCAGTTCGGCCTTGTTCCAAGTCTCGTCGGATTGATTTGAATCGACCTGGAAATGCTCGCTCAAACGAGCAATGACTTCCGGAAAAACGGCCCGGGTTACCAAGACTTCAGGCTTCACGATCACTCGACACTCTCCTGTGTTATGGACAAAACCGACTCACATCAACTCCAGTAACACCGACCGCAACGCAGGCGGAATGGTGACCGCTTGACGGGTCAGGCGATCGACGTACACGTGAACGAAATGCCCTTTCGCTGCGGTCAACGGCAGACCTTGCGCAAATAGCCCGATTTCGTATCGTACGCTGGATGAACCGAGCCTTGCCACTCGCAGCCCGGCCTCCACTGTTTGGGGAAAAGCGAGTGAATCAAAGTAATTGCATTGTGTCTCGACGACCAGACCAATCGTGTCACTGCGCCCAACATCGAGTACACCTCGCTCAATCAGGTGCGCGTTGACAGCCGTGTCGAACCAACTGTAGTAGACGACGTTATTGACATGCCCATAGGCATCATTGTCCATCCAGCGCGTACCAATACTCCGAAAAACCTTGTAGGCACTTCGCAGCTCGGCCAGCGGGCGTGCAGGAATAGTTGGATTCATAGTCTGTCATTCTGCCAGCGCGCCATGAGCCGCGTCTGTGGGCCAGGTCAGAACAATTTGATCCGAGTTGCACACCCACGTGGCAGCATCGTGTCGAAGCTGACGCCCGCTCGGCTTCTAGGCCTCGGCATCTAGATTGCTGCAATGCAGCAGAAATTGCTTGCAATGTCGTTACTCATCCTTATAATTTGAATTGTGCTGCACTGCACCATAAACTAGTTAGGACTAGTTGTCGGGGCAGTTACAGATTTATCACCTTAACTATTGGAGAAAATACTATGCTGACCGTTGAACAAGTTGTTGCATCGCACAAAGCAAACATGGAAACCCTGTTCGGATTGACCAACAAGGCTTTCGAAGGCGTTGAAAAGATCGTGGAGTTGAACCTGACCGCTTCCAAAGCGGCTCTGGCAGAAGTCGGCGAACACGCCCAAGCCGTCTTGAGCGTCAAAGACGCCCAGGAATTGCTGGCTCTGCAGTCGGGCCTGCTCCAGCCCCTGGCAGAAAAGACCGCCGCATACAGCCGTCACCTGTACGACATCGCCTCAAGCTCGACCGCCGAGTTGACCAAGACCTTTGAAGGCCAGAGCGTCGACGCGCAGAAGAAATTCATGGGTCTGGTGGACAACGCCGCCAAGAATGCGCCCGCTGGCTCCGAGACGGCCGTTGCTGTCATGAAGAGTGCCGTCGCTGCCGCCAACAATACGCTTGAATCGGTGCAAAAAGCCGTCAAGCAGGCCACTGAGATTGCCGAGACCAACTTCAACGCGGTCTCCGCAACCGCCGCCAATGCAGCCAAGCCGGCCGCGAAGAAGCGTTAATCACCAATCCATGGGCCAAGTTCTCACAAATTCGTGTTGCTAATGGAGCGAAGACTCTACACAACAAGGGAAAACCCTGAGATACTTGGCACCAGTTGAACTTTTTGAAGCCCATCGCTTCCAACAGTTGTCTCCTCGGGTCCTTTCGAAACCTACAGGTTCAGGGATCCCTTAAGGCCTCGTCGCAAGACGGGGCCTTTTTTTATGGTGCGCAGTGGCATCATCGGGTCTTGGCCTCGATGGCGGCTTTGAGTTGCGGCAACAACTGCAGCATGGCACGCCGCCCAGCCTCGATGGCGCGCCGGCGTGCACCAAAATCCGCGCTGCCCACGCCGGCCAAGGACGGGCGCACGACCAGATCGGCATCGCGCAGCTCCAGCGCGTTGATGCTCTTGCTCATGATGGAAAACGTCTGTAGCAGTACTTGAAGCGTGTCGCCGGCAGCATTGCCTTCAGGCGGGCTGGAAATATCCACGGCCACAACGATCTCCGCGCCCATTTGCCGGGCGTAGCGCACCGGTACGGGTGACACCAATCCACCATCCACGTACTCGCGCCCAGATATCTTGACTGGCTGAAATAGAGCTGGAACCGCGCTGGAAGCGCGAACGGCTGAGGCGGTATCACCGCGTTGGAACAAGACACCCTGCCCGCTGTTAAGGTCAGTCGCAACAATGCCGAGGGACATGGGCATCGTTTCGATCGCGCGACCATTGACCTGCGCACTGACATAACGGGCAAACGCCTCGCCGCGCAGCATGCCGCGACTGAAAACCGGCAGTGTCCAGTCCGCGAAACTGGCCTCCTCCATGATCTCGGCAAGTTGCTGAAGCTGTGCGCCAGTCTTGCCACTTGCGTACAAGGCAGCCACCAAACTACCCGCCGAGGTGCCTACCACCAGCGTCGGTCGAATGCCCGCCTCCTCCAGCACCTGGATCACACCGACGTGCGCGAAGCCCCGCGCCGCGCCGCCGCCCAAGGCCAGCCCAATTCTCGGCGGCACCTTCGCGACGGGCGGTGGCGTGACGACCGGGGTTGGCAGGCGGTCCCCGACCGGGCCGGTTGCACACCCCGCGAGCAGACATGTCCCAATTAAACAAACCAGTGCACGCAGCCAGTATTTTCTTTTGATTAACATTTATTGGGAATGATTCGCGTTTGTGTTAAAGTTGATTTCTTTGCCAAAGGATCAATCCATATGATCAAGCGACACCTCTTTGCGATCAGCACCATTGCTCTCGCCTGCGCCAGCACGGCCCCGGCACAGCAATCGTCTCTCAACATCTATTCGGCCCGCCACTATGCCTCTGACGAGGCCCTGTACCAGGATTTCACCAAAACCACTGGCATCAAGATCCAGCGTGTGGATGCCGACGATGCAGGCATATTGGCCCGCTTGAAGGCGGAGGGCAGCGCCTCGCCCGCAGACATCATTTTATTGGTGGACGCGTCGCGCCTGTGGAAAGGCGAAATCGAGGGCCTGTTCCTGCCAGTGAAGTCGAAGGCCCTGGATGCGGCAATACCTGCCCACCTGCGCGGCAAGGCAGACGCCGAAGGAGCTGCGCAATGGTTTGGGTTCTCCACGCGCGCTCGCGTTATTGTGTACGACAAGACCAAAGTCAAAAGGGAAGACGTCGACACCTATGAGGAACTGGGCGATCCGAAGAACCGTGGCAAGTTGTGCATCCGCTCGGGCTCGCATCCGTACAACCTATCGCTGTTTGGCGCGGTGACCGAACACCTGGGCGAGCAGAACGCGCAACTCTGGCTCAAGGGCATGGTGGACAACATGGCCCGCGCACCCAAGGGCGGCGACACGGACCAGATCAAGGCTGTGGCGGCCGGCGAATGCGGCGTGGCCGTCACCAACTCGTATTACCTGGCCCGTCTGATGCGTTCCGACAAGGCAGAAGACAAAGCAGTGATCGAGCGCATCGGCGTCGTCTTCCCGAACCAGTCGAGCTGGGGAACCCACATCAATATCGCTGGCGGCGCGGTCGCCAAGAACACCAAGAACCTGCCGGCCGCAGTCAAGTTCCTGGAGTACCTGGCCAGTCCATCCGCACAAGAACATTTTGCCAACGGCAACAATGAATGGCCCGTATCCAAGGATGTACGTCTCGCGAATCCGGCCCTGCAGGCGATGGCCGGTGGTGACTTCAAGCGTGAGACCATCCCCATCAGCATCGTCGGCATGAACCAAGTGAAGGTTCAACAAATGCTCGACCGGGTCGGATTCAAGTAGGCTGTCTGCGGGCCGACAGAAGGAACCTCCCTGGCGGCGGCCCCGCAGCGCCTGGTTTGGCGCCCGTCCGCGCCAGCGGTCGAACCCAGGGCACAATCGTGCCCCTCAGTTCCAGCTAGCCCGCCGCAGCTTCCTGCGGCTCGGGCTTGGCCTTGCCTTCCTTCTTCGGCAGCGGGAGGATATCGAGCACCACCTCACCGGTTTCCACGCCCTTCTCGTCGGTGCTGACTTTCATGTCCACCGTCAGTCGCCCACCATCGGTCAGCCGGCCAAACAGCAACTCGTCCGCAAGCGCACGTCGAATGGTGTCCTGAATCAGTCGCTGCATCGGTCGCGCACCCATCAGGGGATCAAAGCCCTTCTTGCCAAGGTATTTGCGCAGCGTGTCGGTGAACGTGACGTCCACCTTCTTGTCCGCAAGTTGGGTTTCCAATTGCAGCAGAAACTTGTCCACCACGCGAAGAATCACGGTCTCGTCCAGCGCCTTGAAGCTGACCGTCGCGTCGAGGCGATTTCGGAACTCGGGCGTGAAGATGCGCTTGATGTCGGCCATCTCGTCGCCGGCTTCGCGCGGATTGGTGAAGCCGATCGACGCCTTGTTCATGGTCTCCGCGCCCGCATTGGTCGTCATGATGATGATGACATTGCGGAAGTCAGCTTTGCGCCCATTGTTGTCGGTCAGCGTCCCGTGGTCCATCACCTGCAGCAGGACATTGAACACATCCGGGTGAGCTTTCTCAATTTCATCGAGCAGCAAGACGCAATGCGGCTTCTTGGTGATCGCCTCCGTCAGCAGGCCGCCCTGATCAAATCCCACGTAGCCGGGCGGCGCACCAATCAAGCGACTGACTGCGTGGCGTTCCATGTACTCACTCATGTCAAAGCGAATCAGGTCGATGCCCATGATGTAGGCCAATTGTTTGGCGGCTTCAGTCTTGCCAACACCGGTGGGACCACTGAACAGGAATGAGCCAATCGGCTTGTCGCCCTTGCCCAATCCCGAGCGTGCCATCTTCACTGCGGACGCGAGCACATCAAGCGCCTTGTCCTGCCCAAACACCACGTTCTTGAGATCACGTTCGAGGGTCTTGAGCTTGCCGCGATCATCATTGGAAACGTTGGCAGGTGGGATGCGCGCGATCTTGGCGACAATCTCCTCGACCTCGGTCTTGCTGATGATCTTCTTGCGCTTACTCGGCGCGAGGATGCGCTGCGCGGCACCCGCCTCGTCAATCACGTCTATCGCTTTGTCTGGCAGATGCCGGTCATTGATGTATTTGGCGCTCAACTCGGCGGCCGCCTGCAACGCGGCGACCGCGTACTTGACGTTGTGGTGCTCCTCGAATCGCGACTTGAGACCCTTCAAGATGTCTACGGTCTGCTCGATTGAGGGCTCGACCACATCAATCTTCTGGAACCGCCTCGACAAGGCCGCGTCCTTCTCGAAAATACCTCGGTATTCGGTAAACGTGGTTGCACCGATGCACTTCAAAGCCCCAGAACTCAAACCGGGTTTGAGCAGGTTGGACGCATCCAGAGTGCCGCCAGAGGCAGCGCCGGCACCGATCAGTGTGTGAATCTCGTCGATGAACAGAATCGCATTCGGCTTGTCCTTAAGGGACTTCAGGACTGCCTTGAGGCGCTGCTCAAAATCGCCCCGGTACTTAGTGCCAGCAAGCAGTGCGCCCATGTCCAACGAATAAACCACCGCTTCGCCCAGGATCTCGGGCACATCCTGCTGCGTGATTCGCCAGGCCAAGCCCTCGGCAATGGCGGTCTTGCCAACCCCGGCTTCACCGACCAGCAGGGGATTGTTCTTGCGGCGACGGCACAGAATCTGGATCACCCGCTCGACCTCGTATTCGCGGCCGATCAAGGGATCGATCTTGCCATCCTTGGCAAGCTGGTTGAGGTTCTGGGTGTACTGTTCCAGCGGGGAGGATTTCTCGCTCTTCTCTGCCGAACTCTCCTCGCTCTCGGCCTGACTCTCTGACGACTTGATCGGCTCAGGCGGATCACTCTTCTTGATGCCATGGGCAATGAAGTTCACCACATCCAGGCGCGTCACGCCCTGCTGGTGCAAGTAGTAAACGGCGTGTGAATCCTTTTCGCCAAAAATCGCCACCAGGACGTTGGCACCCGTAACTTCCTTCTTGCCACTGCCGGTCGACTGGACGTGCATGATGGCGCGCTGAATCACGCGTTGAAAGCCCAGCGTGGGCTGCGTATCGACATCATCCGTACCGGCGACCTGAGGTGTGTTGTCCTTGATGAAATTGGCCAGCGACTTGCGTAAATCATCAATATTGGCTGAACACGCCCGAAGCACCTCAGCGGCGCTGGGATTGTCCAGCAAGGCCAGCAACAAGTGCTCGACCGTTATGAACTCGTGGCGCTGCTGGCGCGCCTCGACAAACGCCATGTGCAGGCTTACTTCCAATTCTTGGGCAATCATGAGATTTCCTTTTCTGCCTTGCTTCGGTGCTTAACTGTAATCCGATTCCTGACCCGTGTTTGAACAAACACGGATGACCTAAAAGTCCACGGGTTCACTGATGCACTTCAAGGGGTGCCCGGCCTTGCTGGCCGCATCGAGCACCTGATCGACCTTGGTCGCTGCAACATCCTTCGAGTACACGCCACAAACGCCTCGGCCTTCAAGGTGAATCTTGAGCATGATCTGTGTCGCGGCTTCCAGATCCTTGCCAAAGAATTCCTGAATCACGACCACCACGAACTCCATTGGCGTGTAGTCGTCGTTGAGCATCACGACCTGGTACATCTGAGGTGGCCTGACCTTCTGGGTGCGGCGTTCCAGAACCACCGAGCCGCCATCATCGCGATCAGGCTGACGTACGGGAGGGACCGGTGGAATTGCGGGGGACTTGGTGACCATAAACCATTCTATCGACCCGACCAACACCGTGCCCATACGCAGTCGAAGGTGGTGTCGGATTCCAGGCATTCAAGCGTAGAAGTAACAAAACCGCTACCAGCCAATGGACTGGAGCGGTTCCGAGGGAAGAAGTCAGGCCGGACCGAGCCGGCCACGCTCCGGCAGTGCGATCACATATGGTCGATCATGACCTGACCGAAGCCCGAGCAACTGACCTGCGTTGCGCCATCCATCAAACGCGCGAAATCGTAGGTGACCTTTTTGCTGTTAATTGACTTTTTCATGGAACTGATGATCAGGTCCGCAGCCTCGGTCCAACCCATATGGCGCAGCATCATCTCGGCCGAGAGAATCTCCGAGCCTGGGTTAACGTAGTCCTTGCCGGCATACTTGGGCGCCGTGCCATGGGTCGCCTCGAACATCGCAATCGTATCGCTCAGATTGGCGCCGGGGGCAATGCCGATGCCGCCAACTTGCGCCGCCAAGGCGTCGGACACGTAGTCGCCGTTCAGATTGAGCGTGGCAATCACGCTGTACTCGGCGGGACGCAACAAGATCTGTTGCAGGAACGCGTCGGCAATGCTGTCCTTGATCACGATGTCCTTGCCGGTCTTGGGATTCTTGAACTTGCACCACGGTCCGCCGTCAATCAACTCGGCACCAAATTCTTTTTGCGCCAGCGCGTAAGACCAGTCACGGAAGCCACCTTCGGTGTACTTCATGATGTTGCCCTTGTGAACAATCGTCACGCTGGGCTTGTCATTGTCAATGGCGTACTGAATAGCCTTGCGGACCAGGCGCTCCGTGCCTTCGCGGGAAACCGGCTTGATGCCAATACCGGACGTGGCCGGGAAACGGATCTTCTTGACACCCATCTCCTCCTGTAGAAACTTGATCAGTTTCTTGGCCTTATCGGATTCAGCCTCGAACTCAATGCCTGCGTAGATGTCTTCCGAATTTTCCCGGAAGATCACCATATTGGTCTTGTGCGGCTCCTTGACCGGCGAGGGAACGCCGTCGAAGTACTGGATCGGGCGCAGGCAGACGTAGAGGTCGAGCTCCTGGCGCAGCGCCACGTTCAGTGAGCGAATACCACCGCCAACGGGCGTCGTCAATGGCCCCTTGATCGAGACCACGTAGTCACGAATGGCATGCAGGGTTTCCTCGGGGAGCCAGACATCGGGGCCGTAGACTTTGGTGGACTTCTCGCCAGCGAACACCTCCATCCAATGGATTTGCTTCTTGCCGCCGTAGGCCTTGGCCACGGCCGCATCGACCACTTTCAACATCACGGGCGTGATGTCCAGACCCGTGCCATCACCCTCGATGTAGGGAATCACCGGCTGATCTGGCACGTTCAATGACATGTCGGCATTGACTGTGATCTTCTGGCCAGCCAAGGGTACTTTGATGTGTTGGTACATTTAGAATCGTCTCCGATTGATGCGGGTTGAGTTCGAGAATGGGGTGATTTTTAGAGCGCCGCCAACTTACAAAGCGGTGAACTTGACCGTTTGGGTACAGTTTTTAGATTCTAGCGTCAAAAATTTACGCATTTCTGTCAACCACCAGCAAACCAATATCGTTACGGGTGTGCCGACCTCGCAAAAGGGGGCACTTTCTAACATAACGTTATATCTAGGAAACTGACAAATGAACAAACTCCTCGCCGCTTTGGTTGCTGGTCTCTTCGCCGCTGGTGCTTTTGCCCAAGCCGCCGCCCCGGCTGCTCCCGCCAAGGCTGCTGCTCCCGCAGCGGCTGCCGCACCTGCTGCCGCCGCACCTGCCAAGGTCGAAGCCAAGAAAGAAGAAGCCAAGCCAGCCGCTGCTGCTGACGCCAAGGCTGAAAAGGCTGCTGCCGCCAAGAAGATGAAGGAAGAGAAAGCTGCTGCCGCCAAGAAGGCCAAGGAAGAAAAGGCCGCCGCGAAGAAGGCCAAGGCTGAAGAAAAAGCCGCTGCCGCCAAGAAGGCCAAGGAAGAAAAGGCTGCCGCCAAGAAGTAATTCTTGACTGCTGACGGAAGTGCCCGCGCTGCGGGCATTTTTTTTGTCAACGAAGCCTTCGGACGACGGCACAATTAGCCCATGAAGAATCTTCAATTCCGCACGCTGACCGTATTGACGCTGTTGTTTGGTGTCGCCCACGCTCAGAGTGGCCCGCAACTCGACTTGCCACGCGTGACCCTGTCGGCGGGCATACACCAGGTGGACGCTCAAGTCGCCCAGACCCCGGAGCAACGCGCCACCGGTCTGATGTTTCGTGGCGAGATGCCGCAAGGCGAGGGCATGTTGTTCGTGTTCGAGCAGGCATCGGCTCAGTGCTTCTGGATGAAAAACACGCTGTTGCCGCTCACTGCGGCGTTTGTCACCGACGACGGGACCATCGTCAACCTTGCAGACATGAAACCGCAAACGAGCGACTCGCATTGCTCAAGCAAGCCGGTGCGTTTTGTTCTGGAAATGAACAAGGGCTGGTTTGCCAAGAAGGGGATCAAGGCAGGCTCCAGGCTTCGCGGCGCGCCGTTTGGCACGCCGAACTGACTCACTCAGGCGAAATTTGCCTGGGCGAAGTCCCAGTTTGCCAGTTTGTCCAGAAACGTCTCCACAAACTTTTGACGCAAATTACGGTAGTCGATGTAGTAGGCATGCTCCCACACGTCGACCGTCAGCAAGGCCTTGTCAGCCGTTGTCAAGGGAGTGCCCGCAGCACCGGTATTGACGATGTCAACGGAGCCATCCGGCTTCTTCACCAACCAGGTCCAGCCTGAGCCGAAATTGCCCACGGCCGATTTCACGAACGCGTCCCGGAATGCACCGTAGCTACCCCATTTGGCTTGAATCGCCGCAGCCAACGCGCCTGACGGCACGCCGCCACCCGCTGGTTTCATGCAACTCCAGAAGAACGTGTGGTTCCAGATCTGCGCCGCGTTGTTGTAGATGCCGCCACTGGCCTTCTTGATGATGTCTTCCAGGGCCATTGTCTCGAACTCGGTACCCTTCTGCAGGTTGTTGAGATTCACGACGTAGGCGTTGTGATGCTTGCCATGGTGAAACTCCAGGGTTTCCCTGGAATAGTGTGGCGCCAGAGCGTCCAACGCGTAGGGCAAGGCGGGCAGAGTATGTTCCATGGAGTCCTCGTGAGTTAGCGAATCAAAACGCGTCATTGTAGGAATATCGCTCAACCGACGCCGGTCACCGTCAAATCAACCTCGCCGTCAGCAAGGGTGGCCGTCAAGTTCTGCCCGATCTGGACCTGCCCCACGCTGACGATCGCTTTGCCGTCGGCGCTACTCAGCCAGGCATAACCCCGCTGCAGAACCCACTTGGGATCAAGCAACTCAAGCCTCAACTGGGCGCGGGCGAGGCGTTCCTTCATTTTGTCCACATGGTGACGAAGCTTCACGGGCAAGTCGATCTGGGCCGACGCGGCGTCGGAGCGGTGGCGGCGCAAGCTTAGCTGCACGGAAAACTGCATGCGTTGTGCCCGGGCGCCCAGGCGCAACCGATGCGCCGCAGTGATCGCCGAAGGTCGGGCGATGCGGCCAATCGCCTGGTCCAGGCGTTGTCCAAGCGCATCAACTCGGCGTAGCGCGGTTTTCTGCAAACGCAAGCGAGCCGCCTCGATCCCCTCCAGGCTCACCGACCGCGCCTGTGCGACCAGTTCTGCCGCCGCGGTGGGAGTCGGTGCGCGCAGATCCGCGACAAAGTCAACCATGCAGAAATCGGTTTCATGTCCAACACCAGTGACGATAGGCACCGGACTGCTGGCTACCGTTCGCGCCAACTGCTCGTCATTGAAGGCCCACATGTCCTCCATCGAGCCGCCCCCACGCACCAACAAGATGACATCGATTCGCCGGGTGACATCGCTTGCGCCATCGTCGCCGCCGCGCGCCAACGCGTACAGGCTCATCAAGGCCCGGCTCAGCTCGATCGGCGCAGCCGACCCTTGCACGCTGGCCGGCGCCAGCACGACCGGAATATGCGGGACCCGACGGCGCAACGCAGTGACGACATCGTGCAAAGCGGCCGCGCCCAACGATGTCACCAAGCCAATGCCATGCGGCATGGATGGCAGGGGACGCTTGCGCTCCGGTGCAAACAAGCCCTCGGCCTCCAGCATGCCCTTAAGCTTGAGGAACTGCTCGAAAAGCGCTCCCTGACCGGATCGGCTCATGTTCTGAACCACGAGTTGGAGATCCCCCCTGGCCTCGTAGACACCAAGCTGTCCGCGAACTTCGACCATTTCGCCATCGCGAGGCGAGAAATCCAACAAGCTGGCGCTGCGCCTGAACATGGCACACCGAAGCTGACCGCTGTCGTCCTTGAGCGTGAAGTAGCAATGCCCACTGGCTGCGCGTGTGAAGCCCGAAAGCTCGCCGCGCACGGCGACCGGATTGAGCTTGGCATCGATCACACCAGCAATGGCGCGGCAGAGCGCGCCAACTTGCCAGATTGGCGGCGTCAACTCATGCTTGTCAAACTCAGACATCAGCATTTCCGCGCGTTGCCAACGCACTGCGCAACAAAGTACTCCACATTTCAGCGGCTACACCTTGCGACCAGGCCCAAGTGAGCAAAATCATCGGTTCTACGTGATAAGTCATTGATTTCATTGAGATTAACTGTGCTGTTTTTGTCATCAATCCGTCGCAAAGCCGCATCAGCATTGCCAAGAAGGGCAATTCAGCCCAGTTCTTCACAAAGTTATCCACAGTATTTGTGGGCTCAATGGTTGCGGCCGCACCCGTCGGCCACACCGGGCCGGCGAGCGACGCTGTGGGCCATAATCGCTGTGCATTTCATCTATGCGGAGATCCAATTTGTTTTCCATCATACAAGCCGCTGGCTGGCCAATCTGGCCCCTGATTGCCTGCTCAGTGCTGGCCCTGGCGCTGATCATTGAGCGCTTCGTCAGCCTCAAGACGATCAAGGTAGCCCCGCCCAAGCTGCTCGACGAAGTCTTGAACGTGGCGCGATCATCGGTGCCCGGCCCCGATGTGGTGACCCAGTTGGAACGAAACTCGGCGCTCGGCGAGGTACTGGCCAGCGGTCTGCGCATGGTCAATGCCCACCCCCGTTGCAGCGAAGAGGATTTGCGCTCAGCCATGGAAGGCACCGGGCGGGTGGTGGCCCATCGCCTGGAGCGCTACCTCAGCGCATTGGCAACCATCGCCTCCACCGCACCACTGATGGGACTGTTCGGTACCGTGGTGGGCATGATCGAGATTTTCGGCTCGCAGTCACCCACAGGCGGTGCCACCGGTGGCAACCCGGCGCAACTGGCACACGGCATTTCGGTGGCCCTGTACAACACGGCCTTTGGCCTGATCATCGCCATTCCGTCGCTGATCTTCTGGCGCTACTTTCGTGCCCGCGTGGACGCCTATTTGCTGACCCTTGAATTGGCCTCGGAACGGCTGGTGCGCCACCTCAACGCCTTGGGCAAGACACGATGAACTTTCGTGCCGGCTCGCGCGACGAGCCCGAGATCAACCTGATTCCCTTCATCGATGTGCTGCTGGTGGTCCTGATCTTTCTGATGCTCTCGACAACCTACAGCAAGTACACGGAAATGCAGCTCAAACTGCCCGTGGCCGACACCGATGCGCAACGCGACTACCCCAAGGAACTGCTGGTGACGGTCAACGCAGAAGGCGCCTACAGCGTCAATCGCTTGCCCGTCAGCGGGCGAAGCCTGGAGACGCTCTCCAAAGCCATGCTCGACGGCGCAAAAGCCGGCAAGGACACCGTGGTGGTGATCAGCGCCGACGCCAGCGCACGACACCAGGCGGTGGTCACCGTCATGGAAGCAGCGCGACGTTCCGGTCTGACCCAAATCACCTTTGCAACCCAGTCATCGGCCCAAGCTGGATCGAAGTAGCGCGCATGGCCAGAGCCCCGCATCAGTCGACCCTGCACGCACGGGTGCTGCGTGGCTGGACCCATCGCGGGTTGTGGGCCTGGTCGATGTGGCCCTTGTCCCTGCTCTACGGTCTGCTGGCAAGGCTCAGGCGCTGGGTCTACCGGTCGGGTTGGGCCACGCAACATCGCGTGGATGCGCTGGTTGTCATCGTCGGCAACGTGGTGGCGGGCGGAGTTGGCAAGACCCCGATCGTGATCGCGCTGGCGCAACACCTGCGCACACAAGGCTGGACGATCGGCGTCGTATCACGTGGCTATGGGCGAGCCACCGCCGACTGCCGAGAGGTAAGAACTGATGGCCACGCCGACGAATTCGGGGACGAACCGCTGCTGATCCGGCGATCGACTGGCGTCCCGGTGTTCGTGGCGTCACGCCGTGCCGATGCCGCCCGAGCCCTGTTGGCGGCCTACCCAAGCACGCAGGTGATTTTGTCGGACGATGGCCTGCAACACCATGGCCTGCAACGGGACATCGAAATCTGTGTCTTTGATGATCGTGGCGTTGGCAACGGCTGCCTGCTGCCCGCGGGTCCCCTGCGCGAACCCTGGCCCAGACCGGTCGATCTGGTCTTGCACAGCGGCTCACGCCCTGCTTTCGCTGGCTTCACGGCGCCCCGAACGCTGGTCGGGCACGCGGTGCGGGCCGATGGGAGCCAGGTTGCGCTGGCCACGCTGGCCGGGCCCGGCGCCAAACCATTGCGAGCCGTTGCGGCCATTGCGCAGCCCGAGAAGTTCTTTGCAATGCTGCGGTCCGCGGGCCTGGTGCTGGCCGAGAGCGTGGCCTTGCCCGATCATGCGAGTTTTGACGACTGGGACCCCCCGCACGATGCGCACTTCACGCTCCTGTGCACCGAGAAGGATGCGGTCAAACTCTGGCGCCGCAACCCCGAGGCCCTGGCAGTGCCGCTGCAGGTTGACATCGAGCCGGCATTCTTGAGCGCACTGGAGCGTCTGCTGCGGGCACGACTGCCGGCAAAGTTATCATCTCTGCATGGACACACGACTACTTGAACTGCTGGTTTGCCCGGTCACCAAGGGCCCACTCGAATATGACCGCGACAAGCAGGAGCTGATCTCGCGCAGCGCGCGCCTGGCCTACCCCGTGCACGACGACATCCCGGTCCTGCTGGAGGCGCAGGCCAGGGTCCTGTCGGACGAGGAACTCGGACTGTGACTGTGTAGCCGGACCTCGCCAGGACCTGACACCTTGAGCTATACGATTCTGATTCCGGCCCGACTGGCTTCGACCCGCCTGCCTAACAAGCCATTGGCCGACATTTGCGGCGTGCCGATGGTGGTGCGGGTGGCGCAACGTGTGCAGGGCGTCAACGGACCGTCGGGCGCCGCCCGTGTCGTGGTGGCGGCGGACAGCCAGGCCATCATGGATGCCTGCGGCAGTCATGGCATTGAGTCGGTGTTGACGCGCCTGGACCACCCCAGCGGCAGCGACCGACTGGCAGAGGCCTGTGAATTGCTGCATTTGCCCGATGGCGACATCGTCGTCAACGTACAGGGCGACGAGCCGCTGATCGATCCGCTGCTGCCCGAGGCCGTCGCCGACCTGTTGGTTCGCCGCGCCGACCTCAGCATGAGCACGGCCGCGCACGCCATCGGGGATGTGGCGGACTACCTCAATCCCAATGTTGTCAAGGTTGTCCTCGACGCGACGCAGCGCGCCCTCTATTTCAGCCGGGCACCGATCCCGTGGTGGCGTGACGGCGCCGACAACGGCGCCATGGCGCTGCCCTCACCCGCACCACTGCGCCATATTGGCTTGTATGGCTACCGGGTGGCCTTCCTGCGCCGATTTCCGAAGTTGACTCCTGCACCCATGGAAATCACCGAAGCGTTGGAACAATTGCGCGCGCTTTGGCATGGCCACCAGATCGCGGTGCATGTGACCGAGCAGGCGCCCGGACACGGCGTGGACACCCCGGACGACCTGCAACGGGTGCGGGCACTGTTCGCGGCTGCGTCAAATTCGTAAGCGAACCGCCGATCCGCCCGTGCTATTCTCCCCACCCACCGTGGGCATGCAGCACGGCGAGGGCACGTGTCACGAAACGACCCGGCTCACATACATCCAGAGGACATCATGAAACTCATTCTCCTGGGCGCACCCGGCGCTGGCAAAGGCACGCAGGCGACCTTCATTTGCCAGAAGTACGGCATTCCCCAGATTTCCACCGGTGACATGCTGCGCGCGGCCGTCAAGGCTGGTACGCCCCTTGGCGTCCAGGCCAAGCAGGTGATGGATGTCGGCGGCCTGGTGAGTGACGACCTGATCATCAATCTGGTCAAGGAGCGTATTGCCCAGGCGGACTGTGCCAATGGATTTCTGTTTGACGGCTTTCCGCGAACCATTCCGCAGGCCGACGCCATGAAGGCCGCCGGCGTCAAGCTTGACTTTGTGCTGGAGATCGACGTCCCGTTTAACGCCATCGTGGAGCGGATGAGCGGTCGGCGCTCCCACCCGGCGTCCGGACGGACCTACCACGTCAAGTTCAACCCACCCAAAGCGGCGGGCATCGACGATATCACCGGCGAACCACTCATTCAACGCGACGATGACAAGGAAGAAACCGTCAAGAAACGGCTGGACGTGTACAGCGCGCAAACCCGACCGTTGGTCGCTTACTACTCGGCCTGGGCCGACGCGGATCCGCAGTCGGCGCCCAAATACCGCGCCATCAGCGGCATGGGCAGCGTCGACGACATCACCGCGCGCGCCTTCACGGCCCTGGGCACCTGAGCGCGCACGGCCTGCAGCTCTGACAGAATCCTGACGAGGCTGCGTTTCTAGGGGTAACTCGGGGTCCGTCGCCAGCATCTGGTTCGCTACCATGAAGACTCCATAGGAGTGAATCATGGCGAACAGAGTTCTTTCCACTCAGGCATTCCTGACCGGCCTCGGCTGTTGGATGGCCTTCGCCCAAGCCATCGCGCAGTCAGCGGCGCCGGCCCTGGCGCCAGTCGCCCCGGGAAACACCATCAAGATCGGGTTGATCGGCCCGTTCACCGGACCCTCTGCGGACTTTGGCGTACCCATGCTCAACGGGGTAAAGCAGGCGGTTGACGAGATCAACGCCGTCGGCGGCTACCTGGGTCGGCAGATCCAACTGGTCATCAAGGACGATCAAGCCAATCCGGACCTTGGTTTGAAGGCGTCGCAGGAACTGCTCGCGGACAAGGTCGTGGCGACCATCGGCTTTTGCAACACCGGTGTGGCTGCGAAATCATTGGAGGTGTTCCAGAACAACAAGCTCCCGCTGATCATCACCTGTGCCACCGGTAGCCCGCTAACGGCCAAATACCCGGCGCCCGAGAGCTACATCTTCCGCACGTCGGCCAAGGACGCTATCCAGGCGCCCTTCGTGGTCGATGACATCGTCAAACGTGGCTGGACCAAAGTCGCCGTCTTTGCCGATACCACCGGCTACGGCGCTGCCGGCCTGCTCGATGTGGAGAGCGCGCTGGCCAGCAAGCAACTCAAGCCTGTTCACGTGGCGCGCTTTCCGCTGGGGGTAGCCAACCTTGACGAGGAACTCAAGGCGGCCAAGGCGGCGGGCGCCAACGTCATCTTCAGCTACACCGTGGGTGCGGAAAATGCCGTAATCGCCAAGGGCCGCAAGGCCATGGGCTGGTCCGTGCCCCAGGTCGGCGCCTGGCCACTGTCCTTTCCGTTCTTCATTGACGGCGCCAAAGACGCCGCCGACGGGGCCCTGATGGCCCAGACCTTCATCGCCGAACCGAGCAATGAACGGCGCGCCTCGTTTCTGGTGAGCTACGCGCGACGCAACCAGGTCAAGAAGATTCCCGTTCCGATGGCCGCCGCCCAAGGTTATGACGGGGTCTACCTGTTGGTCTACTCGCTGTTTGGCATTCGTGACGGCGATCTCAGCGGCCCAGCCATCAAGGCCTCTCTGGAAAACCTGCAACGCGTGTACTACGGGGTGGTCGCCACTTACGAGCGACCGTTCAGCAGCCAGGACAAAGATGCATTGACCGCCAACATGCTGGTCATGGGCATGGTCAAGAACGGTGCCATCACCTTTGCCTACCCCGAAGACGCCAAGCGCAATTTGTTCGTGAAGCGCAAGCAATAAGGAGTGCTAGGCCATCAGGCGCAGCATCAGGGCGATCCGGGCCTTGACGGCCGACAAGCCCTGCGAATCAGGGAACACGTCGTCCGACCTGGGCAACACCCACCCGCCGGTGCAGCGACTGGCACGCACCACCACAATGCCCGCCGCCTGAGCCCGCAGCAGAGCGGCCTGCAGCGCGACATGGACAGTTCCGTTGCCAGTGCCCGCCACGACCAGCCCACGAAGCGGCAACACGCCTGGCGCCGCGACGGCCCGCTGCGCCAGTAGCGCGTCAACCACCGCTGCGCCAGCACCCGCGTGGCTCATCACGATTTCGACTCTTGGCCATCCGTCGACATCGGGCAAAGTCCCGATGACGGCATGCGCACTGCTTGAACTGGGCTCCGGCCAGCTTCTCAATTGACGTAGCGCACCTTCCTCGACATAAGCCAGAGGACCACTGTCGCCCGAGTCGAACGCATCAAGCCGGTAGGTGTGGACTTTCTGCACGTCCGCCGCAGCGTGCACGGTCCCCGCACAAACCACCGAGACGCCCCGTGCCGCAGTTGACAGGGCAACCGTCGTGGCGTCCAGCAAATTACACAAGCCGTCGGGCGTGACCGCAGACGCCGGCCGCATGGCACAAGTCAGGACCACGGGCTTGGCCTGCAACAACGCGGGCGCCAGCGTGCACTGCAGGAAATATGCTGTCTCCTCCAGCGTATCGGTGCCATGCGTGATCACGACGCCGGCCACCTCATCTTGGGCCAAATAGTGGCTGGCACGCTGGTGCAGCGCCCGCCAAACCGCGAAGTCCATGTCCTTGCTGTCGATCTGTGCGACCTGCTCACTCACCAATTCATGACCGGTCAACGCCTGATCGAGCGCGGGCACACTGGCCAGCAACTGCGCCACGCCCACCTGCGCGGCGCTGTAGCCGATGTTGTCAGACTGGCTACTGGCCTGTCCGGCGATGGTGCCGCCGGTTCCCAAGACGACCAGCCTGGCGCATGCTTTTGAAGACATCGCTTGCAAACTTCCGAAAACTGGTTAAAAATACAGCTACTGGATATCGAAACAGCGTGTACACACCCACAGCCGTCGCGAACCAACCCCTAAGGAGCCATCATGCTTGAAAGCCCCAAACTCACTGCCCGCCAGCAGCAGATCCTCGATCTTATCCAGAGCGCGATCGCCCGCACGGGTGCGCCGCCAACCCGGGCCGAGATCGCGACCGAGTTGGGCTTCAAGTCCGCCAACGCCGCCGAGGAGCACCTTCAGGCACTGGCCCGCAAGGGTGTCATTGAGCTGGTCAGCGGCACCTCACGGGGCATTCGCCTCAAGAGTGACGCGCTGCGCTCCATCAACGAGTCGCGCAACAAGCAATTCTCGCTGCCACTTCCCGGCTTGGCGCAACTGGCCTTGCCACTGATCGGGCGGGTCGCGGCAGGCTCGCCAATCCTGGCGCAAGAGCACATTGATCAGACCTACTATGTCGAAAACAGCCTGTTCCAGCGCAAGCCCGACTACTTGCTAAAAGTGCGTGGCATGTCCATGCGGGACGCCGGCATCATGGACGGCGATTTGCTGGCGGTCCAAAGCACCAAGGACGCCAAGAATGGCCAGATCGTCGTGGCGCGACTCGGTGACGAGGTAACGGTCAAACGGTTTCGGCGCAACAAACACCTGATCGAGCTTCACCCGGAGAACCCGGACTACCAAACGATTGTGGTCGAACCGGGCGAGCCCTTTGAGATCGAAGGCCTCGCCGTCGGATTGATCCGCAACACCATGCTGATGTAACTGCCATCCACAAGGCACCCCATGAATACCACTTTGATGACAACGCCCGCCCTGATGGCCCCGCTTCAGAGCCTGCTGCGCTGGTTGCTGCCCGCCGCCACCCAACCGCAGGCGCAGCAGGCGGCGTCAGGCCGCCACCGTGCGAGCGGTTCGACCAAGGCGCCGTCGCCGCGCCCGACCTGGGTGGCCGGACGTGCCGCCATGGAGCCGGGCGGCGCCGCGCCACGCCGGCCTTTGCGGGTGGTGCGTTTTCTGGAGGCGGGCCAGACACCGGCACAAGTCGGGCGCATGGTTATATCCGGGCGCATGGCCGACGTCTGCGCCGAGCTTGATCGGCTGGCCGCGCGCGAGGCGGCTCTGCACTAACTTGCTGCTGGGCGCCAGCCGGGGTAGTCGCGCTTGCCGAGGTCCACCCCGTTGTGACGCAGGATGGCGTAAGCGGTCGTCACGTCGAAGAACCCATTGGGTACCTCCTTGACGGGTGAGGGCTGGCAACGTGGTGATGCTACCGCTATTGGGATTTCCATGTCGGCACGGGCGGCCGGATTTGCCAAGGCACAATTACCCCCATGAATATTGTGATTCTTGATGACTACCAGGACGCTGTGCGCAAACTGGACTGCGCCGCCAAACTGGATGCGTTTCAGGCCAAGGTCTACACCAACACCGTCAAGGGGTTGGGTCAGCTCTCGGTGCGACTCAAAGACGCCGACGTGATTGTGCTCAACCGCGAGCGCACCCACCTGCCGCGACAGATCATCGACAAACTTCCCAAGCTCAAGCTGATCGCCCAGACCGGCCGCGTTGGCCCGCACATTGATGTGCTGGCGTGCACCGAGCGCGGCATTGCGGTGGCCGAAGGAACCGGCTCACCCGTGGCACCCGCAGAACTGACTTGGGCCCTGATCATGGCGGCCACGCGCCGACTCCCGCAGTACATCGGAAACCTCAAACATGGGGCGTGGCAGCAGTCTGGCCTGAAGGCCAGCTCAATGCCGGCCAATTTTGGACTGGGCACCGTGCTTCGGGGAAGGACACTTGGCGTGTTTGGCTACGGCAGGATAGGCCAAATCGTGGCCGGCTACGCCAGGGCGTTTGGCATGAACGCGTTGGTTTGGGGCCGTGAGCAGTCCCGCGAGCGCGCCACGCAAGACGGCTTCGAGATGGCCGGCTCCCAGAGCGACTTGTTCGAGCGCTCCGACGTGCTCTCGCTGCACCTTCGGCTCAACGACGAAACCCGTTCCATCGTTCGACTTGAAGACCTGACCCGGATGAAGCCATCTGCTTTGCTGGTCAATACGTCACGTGCCGAACTGATCGAACCGGATGCCTTGATCAGTGCACTCAACCGGGGCCGGCCGGGCCTGGCCGCGGTCGACGTGTTCGAGACCGAGCCGATCCTGCAGGGCCACGCCCTGTTGCGACTGGAGAACTGTATCTGCACGCCGCACATCGGCTATGTCGAGAGAGACAGCTATGAGCTGTACTTCGGCGCCGCATTTGACAACGTCGTGAACTTCATCAAGGGCACGCCGACGAACATCGTCAACCCGGGCGCGCTGCAGGTTCGGCGTTGAACACCGGGCGGCAGCCGCAGCCCGCGCTGCCAAGCGTCCTGTGGGCACTGTTGTTTGGCAATTTCGTCATCGGCAGCGGCGTCATGGTCGTGCCTGGCACGCTCAACGACATCAGCGCCTCGCTGGCGGTCAGCATTCCGGTGGCGGGGCAGCTCATCTCCGCTGCCGCCTTGCTGATGTGCCTGAGTGCGCCCGTACTGGCGGGCGTGGTCTCGACTTGGGACCGCAGGCACTTGTTAGCGGGCTGCATGCTGTGGTACGGCCTGATGCACATGGTTTGCGCGGTCATGCCAAATTTCGAAACCCTGCTGTTGGCACGCGTATTGACCGTGGTTTCCCCGGCGATCTTCACGCCGCAGGCGGCGGCTTGCGTCGGTGCGCTGGTTCCCCCGCACCAGCGTGGACGCGCCATCAGCCTGGTGTTCCTCGGCTGGTCGGTCGCCTCGGTGCTTGGCATGCCCATTGGTTCATGGGTTGGGGGCAGTATGGGTTGGCGTTATGCCTTCGTCCTGGTCGGTCTGTTGTCATGTGCCAGCGCCGTCTGGGTCTGGCACACCATGCCTCGCGGTCTCACGCCACCGGCATTCACCTTTGACACCTGGCGCCAGACATTCCGATCGCGGGGCTTGTTGCTTTGCATCGGCGTGACCGCACTTTACTCGGCCGGTCAATTTGTGCTGTTTTCCTACTTTGCGCCCTACTTCAAGGTTACCTTGAACATCAACCCAGTCCAGCTCAGCCTGATGTTTGCGTGGTTCGGCGCATTCGGCTTTCTGGGCAACCTCTGGATTTCGCACAACATCGACCGCATGGGTGCGGCCAAGTCGGTCACCCTGGCGATTGCGCTGATAGCCTGCAGCTTGACGCTGTGGCCGCTGGGCAATAGCCTGATTGTGGCCGGGCTCATCCTGGTGCCCTGGGCGTTGGGCTGTTTCGCGGCCAATTCGGCCCAACAAGCCCGTCTGGTGGGCCTGGCGCCCGCCTTGTCGTCGGGCTCGATCGCCCTCAATACCTCCGCCATGTATGCCGGGCAAGCCCTCGGTGCGGCCAGCGGAGGCTGGTTGATCGCTCATGGAGAGATGTCAAGATTGCATGCCGTGGGTTTGGCGATTCTGTTGTTGTCGATGGTCTTGAGTGTGTACGCCACGCGCGTCGCTGACCGAACCGCCAGCCAACATCCAGCCGACTGACTGGTCTGGCCCCCCGACCACTGGCCAGCAGCCCGACCAGCAGCCACAGACTCGACGCCGCCCCACGGGCGCCGCATAATCACTGATCGGCAGCCGGGTCGGTAGCCGAGGACTGTGATTCGGTCGATTGCGGGCGCAGGGCCACGCCTTGACACGCATAGTGGCCCCAAACAACGAGTTGCCAATGTCTCCAAACATTCGACGGTTGATGGCGATCACCTTGGCTGGTCTGACCACGCTGTCCGTGGCGCAACAACCCCTGAATTGGGCCAGCTTGATGGCCACCGGTGCGGCAGCGCGGCAAGGCGGAGGGATTGACCAATCCATCGCGCACTTCCAACGTGCCAGGCAGCTCGCCCGCGACGACGCCGAGCGTACCCAGGCAGCACGCGAATTGGGCGCCACGCTGCTGCAAGCGCGACGGCTGGATCAGGCCGCGCTGTCCCTCCACGATGCGCAATCCCTGGCCGTTGGCGAAGAGCGCGCCGGATTGGCGATTGACCTCGGCAACCTCGCGCTGCTTCGCAAGGACCCGGCCCTCGCGACTGAACACTACAACCAGGCCAAGCAAATGGCCGCCGCAGAGCGCACCACCGGCCTGTTTGCCGAGCTTAGCCTGGCCCGACTGCAGCCACCAGCGCAACGCGCGCAGGGTTTGGAAGCGCTCTACCGCAACATCGGCAACCATGCCACA
This sequence comes from Rhodoferax sp., assembly GCA_030685025.1. Taxonomy (GTDB): domain Bacteria; phylum Pseudomonadota; class Gammaproteobacteria; order Burkholderiales; family Burkholderiaceae_C; genus Rhodoferax_D. The sequence continues at coordinate 40,941 of JAUXWC010000281.1, read as the reverse complement.
GGCAGGCTCGACGCTCGGCTTTACCTTAGCCTTGGGCAGCAAGCCCTCAACTTGGGCAGACAGACCGATTCGCTTGGTTACCGCAGCCTGAACCGGGCGCATACGCTGGCCAGCCAGGCAGCCCCAGGCTCGCGCGTGCACCTGGAATCCTTGGACGCGTTGGCACAATGGCACGAAGCGCAAGGCCACATCGCCGACGCCACGCGACTGAATCGGGAGGCGGTCATGCGCCTGCGCGGCACCGGCAACGATTCGGCGGGCGATCTGGCCGTCGCGCTGGCGTGGCGGTCCGCGCGGCTGTATCTGGCGCAAGGGCAGGACCAACTCGCGCTGACCGCCTACCAAAGCGCGGTGAACCAGCTTGAGCGGATGCGCCAGGACATTCCCATTGAATATGATGACGGGCAGTCCTCATTTCGTTCCACGTTCGAGCCGATCTACCTCGGGCTAGTGGACACCCTGCTGAAGATCGCCAACACAGAGCCCCAGGCTCAGCTTGATGCCACGCTGCGTCGGGCTCGCGACACCATTGAACTGCTCAAGCAGACCGAGATGCAGGACTATCTGGGCGACCGTTGCGCGGTGGACGCCGTCAAGGGCGGCAGCCGCACCGAGATTGCGCCGGGCACACTGGTGCTGTACCCGATCATCTTTGCTGATCGCATCGAGCTGCTGGTCGAGACCCCTGAGGCCATGGTCCGATTCAGCACAACCGTCCCGAACCAGGCGGTACAGGCGACAGCCAGCGCACTGGCGGGGGAACTGCGCAACCACCGCGGTCGGCACCTCAGCGCGGCAAGACAGCTCTACGACTGGATACTGCGCCCGCTGGAGGTCATCATCCGCTCGAGTGCGATCGACACGGTGGTGTTTGTCCCAGACGGCACGATGCGAACGATTCCACTGGGCGCCCTGCATGACGGCCAGCAATACGCCATTGAAAAATACGCGATCGCCACCGTGACCGGGTTGACGATGACCAACACGCTGGCGCCACTGCGGAAGTCCATGACGGCGTTGGTGGCAGGCGCCTCAAGCTTCGGCCAGGTAGTCGACAAGTACGGCTCGACCCGGCTCGCCGTATTGCTCGCGGATGCCTCCGCAGCGCGGTCATTGCCCGGGTCGTCGCCGGATCGTTTGCTGCGCCTGCCTCGAGCCAGCGCGACCCGTTCCGCCGCCGCGACAGCCCCAACACGCGCCGAGAACCTGGAATCCCTGCGTGATGCCCTGGCCTTGCCGGGCGTTACCAAAGAGGTCGAGGCACTGCAACGCATCCTGCCCGGCACCAGCCTGCTGGACGCGCGATTCACCGTCGACGCCTTCAGGCTCGCGGCCCAGTCACAGCAACACCGCATTGTTCACGTCGCCTCGCACGGTGTGTTTGGTGGCAGCGCCGATTCCAGCTACATCCTGGCGTATGACGATTTGCTGACGCTTGATGGCCTACAGAGCATGTTGTCGGGCGAACAGTTCCATAAACATCCGATCGAGTTGCTAAGCCTGTCCGCGTGCGAGACCGCAGCCGGCAATGATCGCGCACCGCTGGGCATCTCCGGCGCCGCCATGAAAGCGCGCGCCAAGAGCGTCTTGGGAACGCTTTGGCCAGTGGACGACGAGGCAGCGGTGCTGGTAATGGAGAACTTTTACCGGGGCTTGACCCAACAAGGCCTGAGCAAAGCGCAGGCGCTGCGCCAATCGCAGCGTCAACTGATTGGCAACCGGCAACTGGCGCACCCGTTCTACTGGGCACCGTTTGCCTTGATTGGGAACTGGCTGTGATAAACCACCTACTGCATCGCTGCGTCCATTTCCACCGCTGGCCCGGCCAGCGGTGGAAACTGTGGCTACTGGCGGCCGCCGGACCCTTGCTTGGCATCGGGGCAGAGGCCCAGATACGCACCGACAGCAGTCTTGGCCAAGCCACCCAAACACTGACCGGGCCCAACTACCTGATCCCCCAGACGCTGGGCAAGCTGGCCGGCAACAACTTGTTCCACAGCTTCCAGAGCTTCAATCTGGCCACCGGCGAAGCCGCCAACTTCAGCACCACCAGCCCGACGCTGGCCAACGTCGTCAGCCGAGTCACCGGCGGGGAACTCTCGCAAATCAACGGAACCATACGCCTCACCGCCGCTGGCGGTGCGACGCCCGCCTTCTTCTTCATCAATCCCGCTGGGGTCACTTTTGGCGCGGGGGCCAGCGTGGATGTCCCTGGGGCGTTTCATGTCAGCACGGCGAATTACTTGAAATTCCCCGATGGCAGGTTCCACGCGGACACGGTCAACGCGAGCACCCTTTCCAGTGCGGCGCCAACGGCGTTCGGCTTTCTGGGATCGACCCGCGCGGCAATCAAGATGAAGGATGCCGCGCTGGCCACTACGACAGGTGCTCTGACGCTGGTCGCGGGCGATGTTGAGATCGACCATGCCGGGGTCTCGACCAACAGTGGCGATGTTCGCATCGTCGCGAACGGCCTCGGCTCAGCAGAAGTAAGCCCGGTCGGCCTGCTGCCCGCCGCGAGTGGCCGCTTGGTGATCACCAACGGCAGCTACGTCTACACCGAAGCCACCGCGCGCGCGGACGGGGGCAACATCAGCCTCGCCGCGGGGGACACCAGCATTCGCGCCGGTGCGCTGGTAGCCACCGCAAGCACCACCGCCCGGCCGGCCGGATCGATCACCGCCGAGCTGGCGAACCTGGAGATTGACGGACGTACCGCCAGGACAAGCACCGGCATCACCAGTCAAGCCGCCATCGGCGACACCGGCGCTGGCGGCGATGTGGTGGTTTCGGTACGTGACGGCATTCGCATTCTCGGCGGCGGGATGATCACCTCCGATACGTATGGAACAGGCAAAGGAGGCAACGTGGCAATCAAGGCAGGCTCGTTGCTGCTCGACGGCGCCGGACACAAGAACTCGGCCCGCATCACCAGCCGGGGCGACGACGGCAGCGCTGGTGTTCTAACCGCGGAGGTCGCTGGCTCAATTGAGCTGATCAATGGCAGCCAGGTTTCCAGCGATAGTTTTGGTGCGGGCAAGGCCGGTGGGATCACCCTGCGAGCCGGCAATGACATTCGCATCTTTCTCGACAGTTTCATCACATCCGATGCTTACGGCGCCGGCAACGCCGGGCCCATCGACCTATCCGCAAAGAACCTCATCGTTGATGCGACTGGTGGAAGCCTGCTCACTCAAGTCTCCAGCCAAGCCTTGGTCTACAGCGAGGGCCATGCCGGGTCGATCCGCGTCACAACTTCAGACACCTTGAGCTTGGTCAACGGCGGCAAGATCATTACCGACACGTACAGTTCTGGCAATGCAGGTGATGTCTTTGTCACCACGGGAAACCTGCTACTCGATGGGCGTGACTACGCCGGTTCAACGGGCATTTTCAGCTCGTCGAGTTTTTTGAGCAGCGGCAACGGGGGTACCTTGAACATCAATGTTTCGGGTGACGCACAAATCCTGCAATCTGCCAAGGTCTCATCGAGCACGTGGGGCGATGGTCTTGGCGGCAAAGTCGTTTTCAAAGCCAACAACCTGTTGATTGATGGGATGGGGAACCTGGCAGGCGCTGCCATCGGATCCGAAGCAACTTTGACCAGCAGCAGCAATGGCGGTTCGGTCACAGTCGATGTACCGGGGCACCTACGAATCTTCAATATCGGCCACATCTCGGCGGCGACAGGCGGCCGGGGCAACGCGGGTGCGGTCTCAGTGCGGGCCGGACAACTGACGATCGACGGCCAAGCATCAGGATTGGCAGGAATCGAGAGCTCCGGTTTCACAAGCCGTTCAGGCAACGCGGGGCCCGTTCGAGTCGAAGTTGCGGGCGACGTTTTGTTGACCCGTGGCGGTAGCGTTCGAACCGATACCAGCGGCGACGGTCAGGGCGGAGACTTAACGCTTCGTGTCGGCGGTGACTTGAAGGTCGAAGACCGTGGAAAGATCACGTCGGCAACTGGCCGCAGTGGTCAGGGAGGGAACGTCGACCTTGCGGTCAACGGCAGGTTGATCGTCGGCGCCGGTGGGCTCATCCGATCGGACACCCTGGGCAGCGGCAACGCCGGCAAGCTCGACATCAGTGCCAGTCAGGTGATCTTGGCAAGTGGCGGGATTGAGGACTTCGCCTGGATACTAAGCGACTCGCGTGGGTCCGGCGCGGCCGGGCAGGTCACGGTCAAGGCTAGCAAGAGTATCGAGTTGGCCGAGGGTGGTTTCATCACATCGGATGCCCACGGCACCGGCCGCGGCGGGTCAGTCCTGGTCAGCGCGCCGGACATACGAATCGGCGGCTCCGGACTGCTGTTGGGCGCCGCGATTTCAAGTGACACCTATTCGCGCGGGAGCGCCGGGCATGTGGAGGTCACAGCGCAGACGCTCACCATTGAGGGCGGCGCGTCCCAATACCCAACGGGCGTGACCAGTCGGAGCTATCCGGGCGCGTCGGGCAATGCGGGAGCAGTGGTCGTGAACACAAGCGGTGAGCTTCGCGTCATTGGTGGTGGCGCCATCACCTCCAGCACAGATGGCTCCGGTCGCGGAGGTGAGGTACATGTCAAGGCTGCATCCATTGAAGTCAGCGGGGCGGACAGCCAGATTGGTGCCGTCGCAACCAAGTTGTCGTCTGGACAAGCCGGCAACGTCACAGTGCAATCCAGTGGCGCGCTGGTGCTGAGGGCAGGCGCAACCCTCAGCATCGAGAATGATGGCAACCACGCTCAACCGTCAAGTGGGTCCACTTCAACGTTAACGGTGCAAGCCATTGATTTGATGGTTGATGGCGGCGCAATCAAAGCCAACTCGACTGGCAACGTTGCTGCCGGTACGCTCCAAATCAACACCAGTGATCACGTGACTCTGAACCAGGGCAGCATCACAACCAGCGCCAATTCCGGCAATGGGGGATCGATCCGCGTGTCAGGCGGAAAACTGGTTGCCCTGAACAACTCGCAGATCACGACCTCCGTACTGGGCGCAACCGGCAACGGCGGCGACATCCAGATTGGCGCCGACGCGCTGGTTCTCAACAGTGGCTTCATCCAGGCCAATACCGCGGCGAACCAGGCTTCCGGTGGGTTGGTGAACATCGACGTCAAGACGCTGATCGCCAGCGGCAGCACCCTGTTTGTTGGCGGGCAGTCGGCCTACGACTACGCACCCAAGGTGTTCAGCTTCAACGTGATCCAGGCGGCCGCACCGACCGGTGTCAGCGGTGCCATCGACATCACCAGCCCGGTGCTTGACCTCTCGGGTAGCCTGGGGCGTTTGAATGCGCAGGTCATGGACGACATCTCGCTCGGTCGCAACCCGTGTCGGGTCAGCGCAGGCAGTTCGCTCGCATTGGCTGGGCGCGGCGGACTGCCGGTTTCCTATCGCGGATTGCTGCGAGCGCAGGCCAGCCCAATCACGCCGGACAAGACGCCGACCACATCGGCACCGCCACCGGCACCACTGGCCAAGTTGACGCACACACCATGCCTGTGACCCGCCCACGCGCCCATCAATGGATGGCAGCGAGCACCGTCGCCGGTGTATTGTTTGGGTCCGCTGGCGCCTGCGCCGCGGACAGCGGCACCGTCACGGCTCGGCGCGTCGTGTTTTCCGGCAACACAGTAGTCGCGACAAGTGCTCTCGAAGCCATCGCCGCGCCCTATCTGGCGCGGTCGACCAGCCTGGATGAATTGGACGAATTGCGCGACAAACTCACCCGTCATTACACCGATCGGGGCTACGTGAACTCGGGCGTCGTGTGGAATGGTGAAGTCGCCGATGGCGTGCTCACCTTCGCGGTGATGGAAGGCCGCTTATCAGGGATCAGCCTCAGCGGCATGGACCGTCTGGACCCGCGTTATGTGACAAGCCGCTTGCAGCGCCATGGCGACGGGCCCTTGAACATGGAGGTCCTGCGCGAGCGCTTTCAGTTGCTGCTCACCGACCCACTGATTGCGCGCATGAACGCGCGCCTGATGCCCGGCGCGCAGCCAGGCGAGGCCACGCTCGACGTGGACGTCTTACGCGCCCGACCGTACCAGTTCACTGCCTTTGCCAACAACTATCGACCCCCTTCCATCGGGTCCAACACGGTCGGCGTCGGCGGCACGTTGCGCAACCTCACTGGCGTGGGCGATGTGCTCGACCTCACGCTGCAAGCGCCTGCGCAAACCGGTGCCGGCGCTCGCACCAGCGCGTCGTGGCAGATACCACTCGGTGTTGGCGACACTCGCCTGTCCGCGGCGTTGGACCGCGGCCGCGCGTCGGTGGTTGAGCAGCCCGCCGCGGCGCTGGACATCAGCAGTGTGTTAAGCAGCCGCGATGTCGGCGTCAGCCATGCAGTATGGGAATCGCTGAGCCAAAAACTGAGCTTAGGCCTCAACCACGTCCGCCGCGAAAACCGCAGCATGTTGCTGGGCGAACCCTACTCGTTTACGCCACACGAACCCGCGGGCATCGTCAAAGAGTCCTTGTGGCGCTTCTGGCAGGATTACAACTACCGAACACCCACCCAGGTCATTGCGCTGCGTTCCACTTTCAGCGCCGGCCACAACAATCTGCAATTTGTACCCGGTCTACCCGACGCAGACAGCCCATCCAAGTCATTTCGCCTGTGGATGGGTCAAGTGCAATGGGCCCGGCAAGTGCTCGACAACGGCGCCCAACTCGTGCTGCGCGCGACCGTGCAACACAGCGCAAACCGGCTGCTGGCGCTCGATGGCTTGTCGGTGGGCGGCGTCAACACGGTGCGCGGTTACCGGGAGAACCAACTGGTGCGGGATCAAGGCGCATACCTCAACCTGGAGTTCGACTATCCCCTGCTGCGCCACGCGGCCACCAGTGTGAGTTTGAACCTGGTCCCATTCATCGACTACGGCTCCGCGCAGAATCGGGGTCAGGTGCGCGCCACGCTGTCATCGGCGGGACTACTGACGCGACTGACGTGGAATGGCTTCAACTTTGACTTGGCATTGGCCAAGCGGCTCCACCACTGCGACCTGGCAACACCTGACAACTCGACGCTGCAGGACCGGGGTATTCATCTGCAAGCCTCGTATAAGTACTAGAGATTGCGGGATAGGCCGCAGCCTCACACTGCGTGGCCAGGTCAGCCCGGCACCATCAGGGCATCCAAATCCCCCTTGCAGGCCGCCTGGTCGTCGGCAGGAAGTCGGGCGAAGACGGCGGCCGCCTGGGCCAGTTCCCGATCAAACTCCTCGCGCTGGTTGAGCGCCCTGGCCACGGTGGCCAGCATCTCATGCGCAAAAAACAACTCAAAATCGGGCGCTTGATTGGCCTGGCAGATTGACAAGCAGGCAATGGCGTGCGGCCTCGCCTGGCTGGTCTGACCGGCACGCAGATTGGACTTGGCCAGCATGTATTCGGCCCGTTCGATCTCCAGCCAGCCACCGGCTTTTTCCCAGTAGACCCGACTGACTTGCGCAGCGTGCAGCATCAGGGCGTTCTGCGCTGGCGAGCGGCCCACCATCTCACCCAGCGAACTGGCCAGGTTGTTGGCGGCCACCGCCAGGGGGCGATGAAAACTGTTTGCGCCGGTGATGCCAAGCTGCACAAGCGCCAGGGCAGCATCAAACAAATCAGTCGCTTGGTGCAGTTCATTGCGCCCCAAGGCCACGGCACTGCCTGAACACAAGGCGCTGATGCGCTCCTCCGTTGTCAAGCCAGTTGGCGGGATCGGCTTGCCCTGGGCACAGGTCAACGCAGCATTGGCGACGCGCAGGGCGGACTGCGCTGGGTCATCGTGCTGGCTCAGAGCGTGCTGACTCAGGCGTTGAAGCTCGCGTTGTGCGCCCTCCCAATCCCCCAAATGCTCGCCAAACACGTGCACGATCAGCCGCGTCAGCGGTGTGACATGCGCCGACTCAGTCATCAATTCGCGTGCGCCGCGCAATCGCGTTGCCACGCCCTTGACGTCGTGAGCATGGTCACGCCAAGCGTCCTGAAGAAATTGCTCGAGTAACATAACCCCTCCGATTGTCCGGCCCGCAATCCGCCCACGGCCGCGTTCGCTCAGCTTGGTTGCCGAGAAATTGATTGTAGGGGCCGCAAAAGGCATCTGGTACTCTCTTGCCAACATGAGCAGCCCCCTGTCCGCCCCTTCGCGCCCGGTCGTTTTGAGCCAGGCCGCTGCCATGCCGGGGAGCTTGGTCGTGCTGATGCTGTCGCTGCTGTTGGGCCTGCAACCCATCACCACCGACCTCTACCTGCCCGCACTGCCCGCGTTGACCGCGGGTTTTGGTGCCCCCATGTCCCAGGCCCAGCTCACCTTGACGGCCTTGCTGCTCGCCTTCGGCGTATCACAGTTGGTTTGGGGCTCGCTGTCGGACCGGTTCGGGCGCAAGCCCATCCTGCTGATTGGCCTGGCCGCCTATGTCGTGGCCTCCGTCGGCGGCGCCATGGCTACCAGCATGACCATGCTGATCACCTGGCGCGCCGTTCAGGGCGCGGCCATGGGTGCCGGCGTGATGTGCGCCCGCGCCATCCTGCGCGACCTCTACACGCCGACCGAAGGCGCACGGGTCATGTCCAAGGCGCAAACCGGCCTGGGAATCATCGCCTGCATGAGCGCCCCGTTAGGAGGTTTGCTGTCGGACTTGTTCAACTGGCGTATCGCGCTGCTAGCGCTGGCGGTGTTTGGCGCCGTCGCGTTGACACTGATCGCGCTGCGCTACGAGGAGACCGCTGCCAGCAAGAATCCGCGTGCCCTGGAGCCCTTGACACTGGTGCGCAATTGGGCCGCCGTGCTCCGCCACCCGACGTTCTGGGCGTACTCGCTCTTGTCGGGAGCTTCCTACGGCGGTCTATTCACATTCCTGGCCTCGTCGTCCTTCGTCTTCATCGATGTGCTCGGTTTGAGCAAGACCCAATACGGACTGCTGATGTTCTCGATGTCCTCGGCCTACATCTTGGGGACCGTCTTGTGCCGGCGTCTGCTGCCGCGTTTTGGCGTGCGCCGCGCCATCGCAATCGCTGGCGTACTGACCCTCAGCGGCGGCACTACGCTGGGCGTGCTGGCCGTGCTTGGCTTGCACAACCACTGGTTGACCCTGCTGCTGCCCTTTTGCCTGTTCATGCTGGGCCACGGCGTGCACCAACCTTGCGGTCAAAGCGGCGCAGTCGGGCCGTTTCCCCAAACGGCCGGTGTTGCCGCGGCGCTGAATGGTTTCTTCATGATGTTGATCGCCTTTGCCGTGGGCACCTGGCTGGGCACCCACATGGACGGCACGGTGCGCCCGCTGGCCTATGGCGTGTGGTTCTGGAGTGTGATCATCAGCGGCTGCGCCTGGACCCTGGTGCAGCGATATGGACACAGCAGTGAACACTGAGGCCCAAGCCGCGCCCGTCCTGCCCTTCTACCTGGCGCTGGTCGGCCCAACGGCCAGCGGCAAGACCGCTGCCGCAATGGCCATTGCGAACGAGCTCGACGTGGAAGTCATCAGCATGGACTCGGCGCTGGTGTACCGAGACATGGACATCGGCACCGCCAAGCCCAGCGCGCGGGAAAGGGCCGCCGTCGCCCATCACCTGATTGACATCCGCGACCCGCTGCAAGCCTACAACGCGGCGGAATTTGTCGCCGACGCCCAGGCCTTGATTGTGGCGATCAGCGCACGCGGCAAACTGCCGCTGTTGGTCGGCGGGACCATGCTGTACTACAAAGCCTTGCGCGAGGGCTTGCACGCCATGCCCAAGGCCGACCCGGCGATCCGCGCCGAGCTGGAACAGCGTGCGCGCGTGGAGGGCGTGGGCGCCTTGCACGCGGAACTGGCGCGTGTAGACCCCGATACGGCAGCGCGGCTCAACCCGGCGGATGCCCAACGCATCCAGCGCGCACTCGAAGTGTTTCGCCTCACCGGGCAAACCCTGTCTACCCTGCATGCTACAAATAGAGTAGCAAGTAAGGTCCAATCCACGGACTCCACGGCCCCATCAAACCGAACCTCCGGACGCACGGTACCGACAGTCATTTCACTCGAACCGGCCGAACGGCCCTGGCTGCATACACGCATCGCCCAGCGTTTCGACGCCATGCTGGCGGCTGGTTTCCTCGACGAAGTGCGCGCCCTGCGCGCGCGCGGCGACCTCAGCGCCGAGCTTCCATCCATGCGATGTGTCGGCTATCGCCAGGCTTGGGCGGCCCTCGACGGAACCAGCCCCATGACCGAACTGCGCGACCGCGGCATCTTCGCCACCCGCCAGCTCGCCAAGCGCCAGCTCACCTGGCTGCGTGGCATGCCAGATCGCCAGGTCGTGGCGGCCGACGCGCGCGACGCTTTGCAGCGGGTGTTGACCGCGGCACACGCGATCAGGGGCGCAGCCGCCTGATCAGCCGCGGTGGCCCAACAAACGGGCGGGCAGGAACAGTATGCTCTTGACCAACGCCAACGCCGCACCCACGCCAATGCCCACCAGGGCCAGCGGAATCGACAGCAGCCAGATCACCGGCCAGAGCACCAGTGCAACCAAGGCCAACGGCCAACGGCCAACACAGCACGAACAGGATGAACCATCCCACCAACAACAGCAAGGACTCAAACCGAAGACCTACGAAAATCCTCCACCCAACTCTCGGGCGCTCCGGTATGCCGACGGCCTCGTCAACCCGAGGTTGCGGCACCAAACCAGACTGGCTGGACGCGGTTGCCGCCACCCTCCTTGGCCAGGTACATGGCGGCGTCGGCACTCTTGGACAAGGTGATGGCGTCGGCGCCATGTTCCGGATAAATCGCCACACCAATGCTGCAGGTGATGCTCAGGCGGCTGCCATCGAGATCAAAAGGCTGGCTCAGTGCGTCACGGATCTTGCCAGCTACCAGGGAGGCATCCTGCTCCCGGTCGATGGTCGCCAAAAGTACCAGAAACTCGTCGCCCCCCAGACGGCCGACAGTATCGGCATTGCGCACGCAGCCCTCCATGCGCCGGGCCGCCGAACAAAGCAGCAGGTCACCTGCATGGTGACCGTAGGTATCGTTGATGGATTTGAAGTCATCCAAGTCCACGAAGATCAAGGCCATGCGGTTGAGATCACGCTTGGCCTGGGACAAGGCTTGTTGCACCCTGTCGTCACAAAGTGTGCGATTGGGCAGACCGGTCAGGGCGTCGTGCTGCGCCAGGTGGCGCAGCGTGCGGCGGCTTTCGTTGATCTCTTCCATGTTGGCCACGATGGTGGCCTGCATGTCGTTGAGGCTGCGCGCCAGTTGACCCAACTCGTCGGCGCGCTTGTCGGGCAGGCGGCTCACCACCTGCTCGCGGGAGAACAGGGTCACGGCATGAGCCATGGCCCGCAGGGGACCGGTGACCGCGCGCGAAACCAGTGCGGCCAACAGCACCGCTATACAGCCCAGCACCAGGATCACCTGCACGGTGTTCCACGCCACCCGCGTCGTCTCGCGCACCACCTCGGCCTGCGGTTGCGACAGACCAAGCACGACGAATCGCCCCTCTCCCACGCCGCCCATCGGCAAGCGCAGGAAAGCCGCCACCTCGCCACCCGGCGACCACGCCGACGACTGCACACCGGCCACCACATGCGTGCTGGTGCCGGTGATCAGCGTGCTGACCGGTTCGAAGGCTTCTTGCACCAGAACGCGGCGTCCCTGATCGAAACCGAAAGTCTGGGTCGCATCCGGATGAACCAGGTAGTCACCCCACTGGTTGGCCAGGTAAACCTGGTACGAAGCGGGTAAGTCGGCCTTCAGTCTGGCAAACATGCGATACAAGTCAATATTAATCACCACCACAGCCCGGGCGCGATCCTGGTCAGTGAAGACCGGTGCGGCAACACGCAGGGTGGGCTTGAGCAGGCCGGCGTGGGCGCCAAGTTCGTGGTTGATCGAGATGTCCGACAGGTAGATCTGCCCACGTTTGAGACGCATGGTCTTGAAGACGTAGGGGTAGTGCGCCTTCTCCTGCAAATCAAGGCCCTGCACCCGCGTCAGGCCACGACCATCCCGGTCCACGCGAACCAGCTCCAGCCCATGCTGGTCGGTACTGATCAAACGGATCTGAAAGTACTCGGGATGGATTCTGAGCATGGCCTCGAAGGTCTCGGCCAAGGCGTTGAGATCCTGCCGGGAGCCGGCACGTTGGTCCGAGCCGAGCGCCGCTCGCGTGACCGGAACACTGGCCAGCAACAGCGCATCGCTGCCGACCTCGTCAACGCTGGCGTGGTAGTTCTGCCCAAGCACCTGCGTGGCGGTCAAGAGGTCGCGCTGCGTTGCATGCAACAGAGTTGCGCGGCTGCTGGCGTAAGCGTAATAACCAACAATGCCCATCGCCAGCAGGCCGAAGCTGGCCAGCAACAACGACAACTTGAAGCCGATACCGAACTTCACGGACTAAAACCTTCCCGGCGTGTCGCCGGAGATGATGCGTGCCCACAAGGACGCACGCCGTTTGTCATCCTCGGCCGGCTCCAGCCATATCAGCTTGTCTGAGTCCCTGGTCAGTAAACTGGGCTCGATGGTGTTCGACAAGCCCTGGCGCTGTGTCAGTGCACCACTCACCTGCCGTTCAAGCGTGTAATTGATCCAGCGCTCCGCCAGACTCTGGTTGCGCACGCCTCGGGAAACGGCCCAGCAATCGAGCCACGCCAACGCGCCTTCACTGGAAATGACATAACCCACATCGACCCCGGCATCGCGCAACAATTTGACCTGCTGGCTGCCATAGTTGGCGAACAGCAGCGCCGCCCCGTTCTGACGAAACAGGTCCACCGATTCTTCCGGCAAGGTGTAGAACGTAAGGACGTTTCTCCGCAGGGCGATCAAGTGCGCCACCACTGCCTTGAACTGATGGTCTTCGATGCGAAATGGCTTGCCGTGCAGCAGCAGCGATGCAATCGAAAAAGCGTGGGTGCTGCCGTCGAACGCCAGTACCCGGCCGCGGTACTGCGGGTCCCACATCGCCGCCATCGACGTTGGGGCTTGCGCGACCTGCTTGCGGTCATAGATCAGGCCCATCTCGGCGAAGGTATACGGTATCGCATAGACCCCCTCCTTGCGGGCGATTCCGCCGATGCCCTGAACGTCGCGGAAACGGGGCAACTGCTGCCGGGTATTGGGAATATTGTCCAGGCGCAAAGGCAGCAGCAGCTTGCGATCAATGAAGCTGCTGATTCAGCGGTGTTGGCCGCCACGACATCAAAATCCCGGCCCTGATTGGTGCCCAGGCGCTCGCGCAAAACGTCATCGGTGCTGACGAACGTTACCTCAACCCGGACATTGAACTTCTGCTCAAACGCCTTGACCAAATCAGGGTCGGCATAGCCGGGCCAAGTCAGAATCCGCAGCGTTTCCGCCCGAGCGGACGGCACCAGCGCCCAGACCAGTGTGCAGGCCACCGCCAGACGAAACACCCACAGTCCGATTGATTTAGTCATGGCTCAATTCGCCGAATACCGATCAACAAAGGGCCCGTTCTCCAAGCCCGCCACGTCCATGCCCGGATGCCCCGTGAGCCGGGCTCTGCTTACATTTGGCAACATCGTACCGCGCTTTGCCAAGCCACCCCCTTTGGCACAGACATTTGGCACCGATACACACGCGCTGCGATAAAGTCGCTCGATGTGCAGCCATTACCAAGCCATCAAGGAGCGCGAGCGCTATTTCAAGCAGTTCGGCGTGTTCCCGCCACAGGACATCGAGCGACCCGACATGTGGCCCGGCTACCGTGGCCTGATGGTCCGGCGCCCCACTGCGACTGACCCGCACGACGAAGCGGCCCCATCGCTGGAGATCCTGCCTGGCGTATTTGGCCTGCTGCCACATTGGGCCAAGGAGCTCAAGCTGGCACGCAGCACCTACAACGCCCGCAGCGAAACCGCGGCGGAAAAACCCAGCTTTCGCGAGGCCTGGCGCAAGGCTCAACACTGCATCGTCCCGGCCGAGGCGTTCTTCGAGCCCGACTGGCAATCGGGCAAGGCGGTCCCGACGCGCATCAGCCGCGCGGACGGCGAACCGATGGGTATCGCCGGACTGTGGTCGTGGTGGCGACCACCCGGCGGCGAGCCGACCTTGAGTTTCACCATGTTGACCATCAACGCCGACCCACACCCATTGATGCGCAATCTCCATAAGCCCGGTGGCGAAAAACGCATGCCCGTGATTCTGCCGCGCGGCGCCTACGAGGCCTGGCTGGACGCGCCCGCTCACGCCAGCATGACCTTCATGCAAGCGTGTGCGGCGCACGAGTTGGTCGCAAACGTCGCGCCATCCTAGTCGGCGGGAAAGGTCTGCTGCGACAATTCACCCATGCTGCCCCATCCCTGCCCCGAAACCCGTTGGCTGGAAAAGGCCGTCTCACTGATAGAGGCCGACTACCAGCGCAGCGCGGATACCCACCTGATACGCCTGCCCTTGTCGGCATTCGCCCAGTGTGGCATTGACCTGTATCTGAAAGACGAGTCGACCCACCCCAGCGGCAGCCTCAAGCATCGCCTGGCGCGCTCGCTTTTCTTATACGCGTTGTGCAATGGCTGGCTTCACGAAGGCTCGACCGTGGTGGAAGCCTCCAGCGGCTCCACCGCCGTCAGCGAGGCCTACTTCGCGCGACTGCTGGGCCTGCGGCTGATCGCGGTAATGCCGCGAAGTACGTCGGCCGAGAAGATCGCACAAATCGAGTTCTATGGTGGTCGGTGCCACTTCGTTGACAACGCCAGTCAGGTCTACCAGATCGCCCGACAGGTGGCGACTCAAACTGATGGCCACTATATGGATCAGTTCACCTACGCCGAGCGCGCAACTGACTGGCGCGGCAACAACAACATCGCCGAGAGCATGTTCACCCAAATGGCGCGGGAGCGCCACCCAATACCACGCTGGATTGTCGTGGGCGCTGGCACCGGCGGGACCAGCGCCACCATTGGCCGCTACGTTCGTTACCAGCGACACGCCACCCAGTTGTGTGTGCCCGACCCTGAAGGCTCGGTGTTTTCGGCCTACCATCGCACCGGCGACCAGACCTTGACCGGACCTGGGTCGAATATCGAAGGCATTGGCCGACCGCGCGTCGAGGCGAGCTTCATCCGCACCCTGGTGCACCGCATGATCGAGGTTCCCGACGCCGACTCGGTGGCCGCCATGCGGGCGCTCACGGCGATTCTTGGCCGCAAGGTCGGCCCCTCCACCGGAACGAATCTTGTGGGCATGCTGACGCTGGCCAATGAGATGCGCCAAACCCAGCAGCAAGGCTCGATCCTGTCCTTGCTATGCGATGCCGGTGAACGCTACTTGCCCACCTATCACGACGAGACCTGGATCCAGGCTCGCATCGGTGACTGCGCGGCGGCGCAGCAACGCCTGCAGGACCTGCTGCGGGTAGGCGATTTTGAAGTCGGTCACGCCTCGGCCTGTCACGCCATGACCCAGACAAGGCCGGCCGTTCGAGGTATAAACGGGCCCAGACGCCAGGACCGATAACGTGCAAATCCGCCACTCCCTGACATCCATGGTGCGACACGGCGCGATCTGGTTCGCTCTGGCAATGCTGGCCCCGCCATGCTGGGCAGGCGAATCGGCCGATCTCGAACGGCTCGACGGAATCTACCGCACGGCGCTGAAAGACAACGCGCAGGCGTTGCGGGAGGCGCAGGCGTTTGCGTCACAAATCACACCCGATACCCCCTACAGCGTGCGCGTTGAGTTCTTGCGCACCCGCATCCCCTTGCTACAGGAAATTGGGCAAGTGTCCGCCACTAACGCGGACATCGCGGAGCTGCTTCGCCTCGGCCAACAGCAGAAAGACATGGCCGTGATTGCCCAGGCGACCGTGTGGGCGGCTGCCCAGAAGACGGAAGCGGACCAACCCGATGAGGCCTTACCGCTGCTGCTCGAAGCCAAAGCTTTGGCCGAACAGAGTGCGAACCCGGTTGCCCTGCTGGCTTTGAACCGAGCCTTTGGCAATGTCTACAGCAAGCTCGGCAACCTGGAGAAGGCGCTGGACCACTACCTGGCGGCGGTGCGCCTGGCCGATCAACAGCCACGACGCCGGGCCAAGGCCAAACTGGATCAACTCAGCAACTTGTCCACACTCTACGTCGCCATGAAAGAGCCGGCCAAGGCGCTGGCCACGCTCGATGAGGCGCTGAAACTCGCGCCCGAAGCGGGCTCGCAAGCGGCCCTGGCAAGCCTGAAGATCAACCGGGGCATTGCCTTGGTCGACCTCGGCCAGCACGACAAAGCACTGGCGGTCAATCAAGAGGCGCTGGCCATCAGTCGCAAGGCCGGCTTGGTGGAAACCGAGATCGTGATCCTGATCAATCTGGCCGACCACCACCTGCGCGCACACCGGTATGAGAAAGCCGAGAGTTTTGCAAGACAGGCCTTGCAACGGGCCGAACAAACCGGCAGCAAAGCCAATGCAGCGGTCGCCCGCGCCAATCTTGGATTTGCGCTGGCCGGCCAGGGCAAGATCAAGGAAGGTGTCGCCCACGTCCAGGCCGTCATTGCCAAATACCGCGAGTCCGGCTCGCGCGCGGACGAGGAAGCCGTCACCGCCGAACTGGCCGACATGTATGAAAAGGCTGGCCTGTATCGGGAGGCAACGGGTGCCTTGCGCCAGCAACTCAAGCTCAACCGCGACATCTTTCAGGCGGACCAGGCCAAGGCCATTTCCCGACTGCAGGAGCAATTCCACGCCGAGCAACGCCAAAAGCAGATCGAGCTGCTGGCACGCGAAAACAAGCTCAAAGACACCGAACTGATCAACCGCCAGTTGCAGCAGTCGGTCACGCTGCTCGGTACCGCTGTCACGTTTATGAGCGCTGGCTTCGTCCTGTGGCTCTACCGTCGGGTTCGCCAGACCAACCGGCGACTCAAGGAAGCCAACAGCCAGTTGGAGTTCCACTCGGTACGCGACCCGCTAACGGGCCTGTACAACCGGCGCTCCTTCCTGGATCTGATGAAACGTCGGCCCAGCCAAATCGAAGGCGGCCGGCGTGAAACCGCCGCCGACAATCAGGACGGCCTGATGATCCTGGACATCGATCACTTTAAGCCAATCAATGACACCTGGGGCCACGCCACCGGCGATGCCGTGCTGGTCGAAGTGGCGCAGCGACTGCGCAGCACGGTGCGCGAGTCCGACATGGTGCTGCGCTGGGGCGGCGAGGAGTTTCTGGTCTACTCTCCGAGAGCCAATCCACAACACCTCAAGGGTCTGGCGGAACGCCTGTTGGAAGCCATCGGCAGCAAGCCCATTGTGGTCGGCGGTCAATCGATTCCCGTCACGGTCACGGCCGGCTTCATCGCGCTGCCCTATTCCGGCATCTCGGAGGCACTCTGCAACTGGGAGAAGGCGCTGCAGATCGCCGACATGGCCCTGTACATGGGCAAAGTCAACGGCCGCAACCGGGCCTATGGTGTGGGGCCATTGCGGGTGGCACCTGAAATTGCCTTGCCAATCCTTGACCACGATCTGTCGGCCGCGCTGAAGGCCGGCATGATCGAACTGACCGAGGTGATGGGCCCGGCTCAGACGGCCAACCCTGGCCATTGAACCCAGCCGTCGTTGCGCGGAATCGGCCTGGTCTGGCCACCCGTGCGAAGTCCCGACGCCCCCAAAGCCCTTGAGCGGCCGCCTTGTGCCGCTCGCAACTGACCCCATATCGGCCGCTATGACCACGCAAACCACCACCCCCGCAACACCCAAATCACTCACGGGCTTGTTGCCTTTTCTGCGTCCCTACCGTCTGCGCATTACCCTGGCCGGGGTTTTCCTGCTGCTGGCGGCGCTGGCGACGCTGGCCTTTCCCTTGGCGTTGCGAAGCCTGATTGACGGCGGCCTGGTCCAAAGCGACAAGGGTGCCCAGGTGATGGCCCTGCGCGAACACTTTGCCGCCCTGTTCGCAGTGGCCGTGGCGCTGGGCTTGTTTTCAGCGGCGCGTTTTTACATGGTCAGTTGGCTGGGCGAGCGCGTCACCGCCGATCTGCGCAACGCAGTCTACCGCCACGTGTTGCAGCAAAGTCCGGAGTTCTTCGAGACCACGCAGACGGGCGAAGTCCTGTCTCGCCTCACCACCGACACGACCCTGGTCCAGACCGTCGTTGGCTCATCCTTGAGCATGGGCTTGCGCAACAGCGTGATGGGCGTGGGGGCCCTGGCGATGCTGATCTGGACCAACCCCTATGTGATGCTGCAAGTGCTGGGGATTCTGGTGTTGATCGTGCTGCCCAGCCTCTGGTTCGGTCGGCGCGTGCGCAAGCTCTCTCGCGCCAGCCAGGACCGCGTCGCCGACTCCAGCGCCATTGCCGCCGAAGTACTCAACGCCATCCCGGTGGTGCAAAGCTATACCGCCGAGGGGCGCGAGTCCCGGCGCTTTGACACCTCGACCGACCACGCCTTTCGCACCGCGGTGCGGCGCACCAAGGCGCGCTCCGGTCTGGTGGCCTTCATC
Organism: Rhodoferax sp.; assembly: GCA_030685025.1. Lineage (GTDB taxonomy): Bacteria > Pseudomonadota > Gammaproteobacteria > Burkholderiales > Burkholderiaceae_C > Rhodoferax_D. Next base: position 22,530 of record JAUXWC010000281.1, on the reverse strand, counting down.
ATCATCGCAACTTCCGCGGCGCTGTTGTGGGGCCTGTACCAAGGCACGCAGGCGGTGATGGCCGGTCGGATCACCGCCGGTCATCTGGGACAGACAGTGGTCTACGTGATCATTCTGGCCAGTGCCTTTGCCGTGCTCGGGGAAGTCTATGGCGACCTGCTCCGCGCGGCCGGCGCCACGGAACGCCTGATGGAGCTGCTGGCCAGCCAGTCGCCGATCCAGACGCCTGCCAAACCCGCCATGCCCGTTCGACCACTTTCAGGCAGTCGCGTCGAATTCGAGTCAATTGACTTCCACTACCCGTCACGGCCGACCCCACCCGCCTTGAGCGGCTTCACATTGAACGTTCGACCGGGGCAAACCGTTGCCCTGGTGGGCCCGAGTGGCGCTGGCAAGACCACCGTGTTTCAGTTGCTGCTGCGCTTCTATGACCCGGCGTGCGGAAGCATCAAACTCGATGGCATCAACATCCGTGACATGGCGTTGTCCGAGTTACGTCAGCGCGTTGGCATCGTGCCGCAGGACGCAGTGGTGTTCTCCAGCAGCGCCCTGGAGAACATCCGATACGGCAAGCCGGACGCCAGCGATGCGGAAGTCCACGTCGCCGCCCGCGCGGCCTTTGCCCACGACTTCATCTCGGCCTTGCCGCAGGGCTACGACACCTTTCTTGGCGAACGCGGCGTACGCCTGAGTGGTGGGCAACGCCAGCGCATCGCGATTGCCCGCGCGGTGCTCAAGAATCCGCCCCTGCTGCTGCTGGACGAAGCCACCAGTGCGCTGGACGCAGAGAGCGAACGCCTGGTGCAGGCCGCGTTGGAGTCGGCCATGCGTCACCGCACCACCTTGGTGATCGCGCACCGCCTGGCCACCGTTCAAAGGGCGGATCAAATCGTCGTGTTGGACCATGGTCGGCTGGTGGAACAGGGCACACACACCGAATTGATTGCCCATGCAGGCATCTACGCTGGCCTTGCCGCGCTCCAATTCGGCGCCTGAGCGGCAACGGGCGACGCCAGGGCGCCGGCGTCGCGCTGCGCTAGCGCTTGAAGTCCACGGCCAGTCGTCCTAGAATGCCTCTAGCACTTCAGGAGCTTCTCATGGAGATTCCCGCCGTCAAGGCCACTCAGTCGTCCCCGCCCCAGCGCTCAGAACCAGTTCCGAAGGCCGAGCGGGTCCCGAGCCCTGAACCCAGAACCCAGGAAACAAGACTGCCAGCGCCAGTGGTCAACACGCAAGGGCAAACCACCGGCCGCATCGTCAATACTACCGCCTGAGCCATGCCCGCCATCGCCGCGTCCGCCAATGCCGCCGCACCCTCGCAGTTGCTGGCGATTCGCGCCCGGGTGCAGCAAGCGCGCCAACAGGCCGACCAGGCGGAGGCCAACGCCCGCAGCTTGAGGGCCCAGGCGGATGATGCCGAGCGCGGCGTCCAGCGGGCGCGCCAGACTGTCCGCGCGGTAGAAAAGCTGAGTACCGTAAGCACCAACACGAGCACCGCGCCGACGGCGGCATCGGCCCCTATCGACACCCCCGAGGACCCCCGGTCCACCGCAAACCTCTACACCTCTGCTCTGGCCAGCGTTTTCAGCATTGCCAAGCCCTTACTTGAAATCGATGTGTCGGCACCCGGCAAGAACATCGTCTTGTCGAGTGTGTTCGTCGCGACCGACCAATTTCTGGCGAGAAGTGAGGCTGCCACTGCGCCTGCAGCCAGCAGGACCGACGGCAACGCGGCCACCGTGCGCAACCTGTTTGGGCAGGCGACCGGCGGCTTGGTCAACACCAGCGCTTGATTGACCCTGGCGCCTACTGAAGCGTCTGCTTACTGAACAGCGCTGCCGGCAAGGGCACGATCTCGATACCTTCTTCAATCATGTCGACTGCCTCGCCGACCGTGGCTTCGCCGCGAATGGCGCGGTGTTCAATTTCTCCGTAGTGCATGCGCCGGGCTTCCTCGGCAAAACTTCGCCCAACATCATCCGTGTTGGCCACCATGCGCCGCGCCATCGCCAGCCAAGCCGCATGCGCGGACAGTTCGGCTGTCGCGTCGGCTTGCTCGACCGGCGCCGTCCGCGTTGGCGCTTCAGGCTCCCGCGCGCTCCCCAGATTCAAGCGCGGGGCGCTCAAGCGTTTGGCAATGGTCACGTCGCCGCATGCCGGGCATTGCAGCAGGCCGTCCGCGAGTTGATGACGAAAATCGTCCTCCGAACCGAACCACCCTTCGAACCGATGCTGGTGGGCACACTGAAGATCCAGGACTTTCATACCGCCATCATGTCACACCGCTGGCGCAACGGCTTGCCAGTCCAATGACCAGTTGCCCGCACGCACCTGGTGTAGCCACAGAGCGGCCGCAAGCGTCTTGGCATCGGTAACCGTGCCGTCCGCACACCACCGCATCAACTCGTCTGCGGTCGAAGTGAATACGTCCAGGAATTCGCCCACATCGAGACGCCGGGCCCCCAGGCTCAGGCCGCGCGCGAACCAGATTTCGATGTATTCGGTGGAGTAGGCAATCACCGGATGGATCAGGCCCGCCTTGGCCCAATGGGTGGCGCTGTAGCCGGTCTCCTCCAGCAACTCGCGCCGGGCGCAGCACAGAGCGTCCTCATCCACGTCCAGCTTGCCGGCTGGAAACTCGATCATGACCCGACCGACCGGATAACGAAACTGACGCTCCAGCACCAACCGCAAGCCACCGTGCGCATCCTCCAGAAGTGGCACGATCATCACCGCACCGGGATGCCGAACGTACTCGCGAACAGCGCGCTGGCCATCGGGCAAGCGCACGGTGTCGCGAAAGGCATGCAGAAAGTGGCCCTTGAACAGTTCCTCGCTGTCGAGCTTCTCTTCGATCAGGTGGCGTTCATCCATGCCGCACCCGGGTCGCATCGCTGGTCAGCGCGCATCGGCCAGCGTCGCCACATGGGCATCGCTGGCTCCAAGCCCATTCAACGAGACTGATCGAGCTTGGGACACGTTTCCAGTCAGCGGTGGTGACCTTCAGGCGCCCAGCATTTGCTTGACGGCCTTGGCACACAGGTCCATCAGACCGCCCGGGACCAGGCCGAGCACCAGAATCAATGCCCCATTGACCGACAGAACGGCCCGAACGTCGAGCGGAGCTGTGATGGCCGAGGCACCGACCGGCGGGTCGAAGTACATCACCTTAACCACCCGCAGGTAATAGAACGCACCAATCAGCGACATCATGACAGCGAACACCGCCAGCACCAGATGCGCACTTTGACCCGAAGCAATCAAGGCCTGCAAGACCGACAGCTTGGCGTAAAAGCCCACCATCGGAGGAATGCCGGCCAATGAAAACATGCACACCGCCATCACCGCCGCGTACAAGGGGCTGCGTTCATTGAGCCCGGCGAAATCGGAGATCTCTTCGCTCTCGAAGCCTTCGCGTGACAGCAACAGAATGATGCCAAAACTGGCCAGGGTCGTCAGCACGTAGGTCACCACATAGAACATGGACGAGCTGTACGCGTTACTGGCGGAAAACGTGTTGCCGTTCACCACGCCCGACATCAAGCCCAGCAGCACAAAGCCCATCTGGGCGATCGTCGAAAACGCCAGCATGCGCTTGAGGTTGGTCTGGGCGATGGCAGCCAGATTGCCGATCAACAGCGAACCCACCGACAACACCATCAGCATCTGCTGCCAGTCTGGCGCCAGGGGCAACATGCCCTCCACCAACAATCGAATCGCGATCGCAAACGCCGCCAACTTGGGCGCGCCGCCGATCATTAAGGTCACCGCGGTCGGTGCGCCCTGGTAAACGTCCGGAATCCACATGTGAAAGGGCACCACACCGAGCTTGAAAGCCAGGCCGGCCACCACAAACACCAGACCAAACACCAGCACCTGATGCTTCACTTGCCCGGAGCTGATCGCCTTGAACACGGCATTGATATCAAGCGAGCCGGTCGCGCCGTACATCATGGACAGACCATAGAGCAGGAAGCCCGACGCCAAGGCACCCAGCACAAAGTACTTCATGGCCGCTTCGGTGGAGGTGGCGTGGTCGCGCCGCAGGGCCACCAAGGCGTAGCTCGACAGCGTCAGCAACTCCAGCCCCATGTAGATGACGAGGAAGTTGTTGCCGCTGATCATCACGAACATGCCCAGCAGGGCGAACAGGCTCAGGCTGAAGAGCTCGCCCCCGCGCTGCATCATCTGGCGGTCAGCCGCGTAGGGCCGCCCGTAAACCAGCGTCACCATCACCGCCACTGTGGCAAAGCACTTGAGCCAGTTGCCCATCTGGTCGCTCACGACCATGTTGCCGAAACCAAAGCGCTCCTCGCCGCCGACGGCATAAGCCGCCTGCATGGCCGCTACCAAGGCGAGCGTCAGCATCGTCAACAAGTAGGTCACGGTGCGTCGCGGGGTCTTGACTTCCAAGTCCACCAAGGCGATGACGCACGCCATCGCGAGCAGGACGATCTCCGGGTAGACCGTGATCCAACTGATTTTGTCAATCATTTTTCGGCTCTTGTTTCAGTAGGGTCAGTTCAGCTTGGTCAGCGCAACGTGCTTCAACAGTTCGGCCACCGAGGTATCCATCACATCGGTAAACGGCTTGGGATAGACCCCCATGGCCAACACCGCAATGGCCAGCAGCGCCAGCATCAGGAACTCGCGGCTGTTGATGTCCTTAAGGGACTTCACGTCGTCATTGGTGACCGGTCCGAGGTAGACGCGCTTGAACATCCACAGGGTATAGGCCGCGCCGAAGATCAATGCGCTGGCGGCCGCAAAACCCAGCCAGAAGTTGGCCTTGACTGCCCCCAGAATGACCATCCACTCGCCCACAAATCCGGCCGTCGCGGGCAGCCCGCAGTTGGCCATCGAAAACAGCAGCGCGAACGCGGCAAACTTGGGCATGGTGTTGACCACCCCGCCGTAGCTGGCGATCTGCCGAGAATGCACCCGGTCATACAAAACACCAATGCACAGGAACATGGCCGCCGAGATGAAGCCGTGCGCAATCATTTGCACCAGGCCACCGGATACGCCCAAATCGCTGAAAATGAAGAAGCCCAAGGTCACGAAGCCCATGTGCGCGACCGACGAATAGGCCACCAGCTTCTTCATGTCCTGTTGCACCATCGCCACCAGGCCGACATAAACTACGGCGATCAATGACAGCGCAATGATCAGCCAGGCCCACTCACGCGCCGCATCCGGCACGATCGGCATCGAAAAACGCAGAAAGCCATAGGCACCGAGCTTCAGCATGATCGCCGCCAGCACCGCGGAGCCGCCGGTTGGCGCCTCCACGTGAACATCGGGCAACCAGGTATGCACCGGCCACATCGGCACCTTGACCGCAAAGGCCGAGAAAAAGGCAAAGAACAACAACGCCTGCGCGGTGCCCGTCAGCGGCAGCTTGTGCCATACCGCCAGGTCAAAGCTGCCACCCGATTTGGTGTACAGGAAGATCAGGGCCACCAGCATCAACAGCGAGCCCAGCAAGGTGTACAAGAAGAACTTGAAGGCGGCGTAGATCTTGTTCGGCCCGCCCCAAATACCAATGATGAGGTACATGGGGATCAGAGTCGCCTCGAAGAAAACATAGAACAGCATGCCGTCGATGGCGCAGAACACACCAATCATCAGGCCGCTCAAGATCAGGAACGCACCCATGTACTGGTTGACACGGCGGGTGATGGACTCCCAACTGGCAATCACGACCACCACGTTGATGAAGGCCGTCAACAACACGAACCACAAGGAGATGCCGTCCACCCCGAGGTGGTAATTCACGTTGAAGCGCTCAATCCAGGGCGCCTTTTCGACGAACTGCATTGCGGCCGTGCCGAGTTTGAAGCCGTCATACAGCGGCAGCGTCACCAGAAAACTTGCGATGGCGCCGATCAATGCGACCCAGCGCACGGTACGTGCCTGGTCGTCCCGACCGAGCGCCAGCAACACGACGCCGAAAACGATTGGCGTCCAGATAGCCAGGCTCAACAATCCCATTGTTATTCCTAATCAGTTGAGGACAGAGCTAAAGGTCTGTCCCGCAAAGTTATTCGTCTAGTTGAGGACAGCGCCAAAGGCCTGTCCGGCAAATTCATTTGTTTAGCCATACGAAATACGTCATCAAGACAAACACGCCCAGAATCATCGCCAGCGCATAGTGGTACAGGTAACCGGTCTGCACCCGCCTGACCACGCCCGCGACCCAGCCGACGAGCTTCCACGAGCCATTGACCAACGCACCGTCGATCACCGCCTCGTCCCCGCCTTTCCATAGGCCAACGCCCAGGGCGCGAGCGCCGCGTGCCAGCACGTTTTCGTTGAACCAGTCCATGTAGTACTTATTCTCAAGCAGGGTATAAATTGGCATGACACGCGCCTTGATGGCGGCGGGCAGGGCCGGATTGACCATGTACAGGTAGTACGACGAGGCCACCCCCGCGACGGCCAACCAGAACGGCAGGGTCGTCAACGCATGCACCGCCATCTGGAGCGGACCGTGGAATATGCCCGCCAGCGACTTCATCGCCTCGTGGCGCGTGGCATCCACAACGATCGCATCCTTGAAGAAATCGCCAAACAGCATCGGCCCGATGGTCATGTAGCCAATCACCACCGAAGGAATTGCCAACAGGACCAAGGGCACCGTCACCACCCACGGTGACTCGTGTGGCGTCAGCGGCGCACCGTGGTGCCCGTGCGCGTCATCCTGGTGCGCATGCGGATCCTGGTCAAAACGCTCCTTGCCATGGAACACCAGGAAGTACATCCGGAAGGAATAGAAGGCCGTTACAAACACGCCCGCCAGCACCGCGAAATGGGCGAAACCTGCTGCTGGCAAATGACTGAAGTGAACCGCTTCAATGATGCTGTCCTTGGAGTAGAAGCCGGCGAACAGCGGTGTGCCAATCAGCGCCAGCGATCCGAGCAAGGCGGTGATCCAGGTGATGGGCATGTACTTTCGCAAGCCCCCCATCCAGCGAATGTCCTGGTTGTGGTGCACCCCCATGATCACCGAACCCGCCGCGAGGAACAGCAAGGCCTTGAAGAACGCGTGGGTCATCAAATGAAACACGGCCACCGAATAGGCCGAGGCACCCAGGGCGACCGTCATATAGCCCAACTGGGACAGTGTCGAATAAGCCACCACGCGCTTGATGTCGTTCTGGATGATGCCCAGAAACCCCATGAACAATGCCGTGATGGCGCCGATCACCAGCACAAAATTCAAGGCCGTGTCACTCATTTCAAACAGCGGCGACATACGCGCCACCATGAAGATACCGGCGGTCACCATGGTCGCGGCATGGATCAGCGCCGAGATCGGTGTCGGGCCTTCCATCGAATCGGGCAACCACACATGCAAGGGAAATTGAGCCGACTTGCCCATTGCACCGATGAACAGGCAAATACAGATCACCGTGATGAGCATCCAGTCGGTACCGGGGAAACTGAGCTTGGCCAGCTCACCGGCCTTCGCGAAGACTTCCGTGTAGTTCAGGCTGCCACTGAAGGCAACGATCAAGCCTATTCCGAGAATGAAGCCGAAATCACCCACTCGGTTGACGATGAATGCCTTCATGTTGGCGAAAATGGCGGTAGGTTTGTTGTACCAGAAGCCGATCAGCAAGTAGGACACCAAGCCCACGGCCTCCCAGCCGAAGAACAGTTGCAGCATGTTGTTGCTCATCACCAGCATCAACATCGAGAACGTGAACAGCGAGATGTAGGCGAAGAAGCGGTTGTAGCCCTCGTCTTCTTCCATGTAGCCAATGGTGTAGACGTGCACCATCAGCGACACGAAGGTCACCACGCACATCATCATCGCCGTGAGGCCGTCGACCAGGAAGCCAACCTCCATTTTCAGGCCGCCGACCACCATCCAGGTGTAGAGGGTCTCATTGAAACGCGCCCCATCCACGGCGACGCTCTTGAGGACCATGGCCGACAGCACGAACGAAATGAACACACCCAGGATCGTCAAGGAATGCGACAGCCGTCGTCCGATCCAATTGCCACCGAACTTGGTTCCAAAGATACCAGCCAGAACAGCGCCAAGCAGAGGCGCCATCGGCACCGCCAACAGGGTTGAAGCAGACAGGGTTTGAGACATGATCAGACCGCCCGCAGGACCGACCCAAGGGCGGGATGCGCCCCCTCGGGGGGCAATGAGTACAAGAAGTGAGAAGTGTGGGGGTGCATGTCTAGCCCTTGAGCGTATTGAGTTCGTCCACGTTGATGCTGGACTTGTTACGGAACAGCAGCACCAACAGGGCCAGCCCGATTGCGGACTCGGCAGCGGCGACCGTCAGGATGAAGAACACGAAGATCTGACCGTGTAAGTCGCCCAGGTAGTAAGAGAAAGCCACGAAATTGGTGTTCACCGCCAGCAGCATCAGCTCGATGGCCATCAGCAACACAATCAGGTTCTTGCGATTGAGAAAGATACCAATCACCGACAGCGCGAACAGAATCGCACCCAGCGACAGAAAATGGCCAAGGGTGAGCGTCATGCTTTGTTCTCCGTCGTCGGCTCGTCACTCTGCGGCGGTGCGACCTGGGTCGCCGCCATCTTGAGCACGGTCATGCGGTCTTTGGACTTCGCCCGTACTTGATCGGACGGGCTGACGTATTTGGTGTCCTTGCGCTGGCGCAAGGTCAGGGCTATGGCGGCGATCATGGCCACCAACAGAATCGCGGCGGCGACCTCAAGCGGGTAGACGTAATGCGTGTACAGCAACTTGCCCAATTCCTTGGTGTTGGACACCTGCGCAGCCGCCTGGCCCGTCGCCAGCGGCGCGGCGACCGGCTCGAACCCTTTGATAAGCACCGCCGCCATCTCCAGCGCAATCACCACGCCCATCAGGGCCGCCAGCGGAAAATGCCGCCAGAATCCCTGGCGAATGCTGTCGACGTTGATGTCGAGCATCATCACCACGAACAAGAACAGCACCATCACCGCCCCGACATACACGAGAACCAGTGTGATGGACAAGAACTCGGCCTTGAGCAGCATCCAGACCATCGCGGCCTGGAAGAATGCCAGCACCAGAAACAGCGCTGCATGTACCGGGTTGCGGGCCGTGATGACCCGAAACGCGGCAAACAGCAGCACCGTCGAAAACACGTAGAACAGACCCGTCTTGACATCCATGGCTATAGCTTCTTTCTTGCGACCGGTCAGCGGTAAGGGGCGTCAGCGGTCTTGCTGGCGGCGATTTCGCTCTCAAAACGATCACCCACCGCCAACAGCATTTCCTTGGTGAAGTACAAATCACCGCGCTTTTCACCGTGGTACTCCAGAATGTGCGTCTCCACGATCGAGTCCACCGGGCAGCTCTCTTCGCAGAAGCCGCAGAAAATGCACTTGGTTAGATCGATGTCGTAGCGCGTGGTGCGGCGCGAGCCGTCAGCACGCACATCGGATTCGATGGTGATCGCCATCGCCGGACACACCGCCTCGCACAACTTGCAGGCGATGCAACGCTCTTCACCGTTGTCATACCGGCGCAGCGCATGCAGGCCACGGAAGCGCGGCGACAAAGGGGTCTTTTCCTCCGGATACTGCAGCGTAATCTTGCGCCGAAACGCGTAGCGTCCAGTCAAGTACATACCCTTGGCCAGTTCCATCAACAAAAAACTGGAAAGGAAATCCTTGAGGGAAAACGCCGAGGACACGGGAACGGGAGTAATTGAAGACATGGGTGACTCCTTTACTTCCAGATGTTGAACGAGGTTTGCATCCAGGCCCCGATCACCACCAGCCACACCAGCGTGACGGGGATGAAAATCTTCCAACCCAGACGCATGATCTGGTCATAACGAAAGCGTGGGAAGGTGGCCCGCACCCAGATAAACAAGCTCACCACCACACAGGTCTTGAGGCCCAACCAGATCCAGCCCGGTATGGCATTGAAGAATGCGCTGTCCACCGGCGACAGCCAGCCACCCAGGAACATGATGGTTGCCAGGATGGAAATCAGCCACATGTTGGCGTACTCGGCCAGGTAGAACATGGCGTAGGACATGCCGGAGTACTCGACCATGTGCCCGGCCACGATCTCCGCTTCGCCCTCCACCACGTCAAACGGGTGACGGTTGGTTTCAGCCATCCCGGAGATGATGTAGACCACAAAGATCGGCAACAAGGGCAGCCAGTTCCAGGACATGAAGTTCAGCCCCATTTGGGCGAAGTAGCCCTGCCCTTGACCGGTCACGATGTCGGTCATGTTCATGCTGCTTGAGATCATCAGCACCACCACCAGACAAAAGCCCATCGCGATTTCGTAGCTCACCATCTGCGCCGAAGCACGCATCGCACCGAGGAAGGAGTACTTGGAGTTCGAGGCCCAGCCGGAGATCACCACGCCGTAGACTTCCATCGAGGTGATCGCCATCACGAACAACAAAGCGGCGTTGATGTTGGCCAGCGCCAGATCCGGACCAAACGGGATCACCGCCCAAGCCGCCAAAGCAGGCATGATGGTCAACACGGGTCCCAGCAGGAACAGGCCCTTGCTGGCGGCACTGGGAACAAGAATCTCCTTGCCCATCAGCTTCAAGGCGTCGGCAATCGGCTGCAGCAATCCCCACGGGCCGACACGATTCGGGCCGATCCGAACCTGCATCCAGGCCAGGAACTTGCGCTCCCACAAAGTCAGATAGGCCACCGCACCCATCAAGGGGAGCACCACCACGATGATCTTGATCAGTGTCCAGACTACGGGCCAGACCACACCGGTCCACCAGGACGCCGCGAACAAGCCCTGTCCGAAGGCAAACATCGCGTCAATCATGCTGCCACCTCCTGAGCCGCAGCCGCTCTGGCATCCGCCGTCTGTTGCAGCGAGCTCGCTCGACGCACCAGGGAGTCCAGGGCGTAGATCGATGCGACAACCGGCTCGCTGGCCGCCGGGGCCAGGTCGATGCCGGCCTTGGTCGCATTGCTGAGCAACGCGGCACCCAGATGGGTCTGGTCGGCCGGCGGCAATCCGCACACTTTGTTCAGCACGTCCTGGGACGAGTCGAAATCGAATCCCGGCACTTCAAGCAGGTTGGCCAGAACGCGCAGCACCTTCCAAGCCGGGCGGGTCTCGCCCAAAGGCCTGACCACCGCATGGAAACCCTGCACCCGCCCCTCGGCATTGACAAACGTACCCGAGGTTTCGGTGAATGGCGCGATCGGCAACAACACGTCGGAAAACGCCATGTTTGCCTTGAAGGGACTCAAAGTCACGACCAGCTTGGCCTGCCGCAGCGCGGCACCCGCAGCAGCACCCGCGGTGGAGTCAAATTCCGGTTCGTTGTTGAGCAGCACCACGGCCTTGAGGCCTCCGGCCAGCATCTGAGCGGCATTGAGCCCCCCGTCTCCGGGCAAGGCGCCGGCGAGCTGGGCGCCCACGGTATTGGCTGCTTCGGTCAGGAAGCCGACGCTGGACCCGGTCTGCTCACCCAACCAGTTGGCCAATGCCAGCAAGCTTGATGCCCTGGCGTGATGGGTCGCCGCGTTGCCCAGGAGAATGGCTTTGCGTTCACCACTCAACATGGACTTGGCGATCGCCTTGGCGGCGTCGGTCGCCGTTCCCTGGGCGGGCGCCTGAACGCCCTTCTCCAGTGCCACTGCGGCGGCCACATCGGCCAGCGCCTGCACCCACGCGGCGCTGGGCGCCAGCAAGGTGGTGGCGACGGGCATCGCCCAATCACGTGCGACGCTGTCGACCACATTGACGGCGCAACCCTTGCGTGCGGCTTGCCGAATGCGCTGGGCGAACAAGGGATGATCCTTGCGCAGGTTCGAACCCACCACCAGCACACGCTGCAAGGTTGACAGCGACGCGATTGATGTGCCGAGGTAACGCACGCCATCGGCTTTGACAAAGTCAGCGTTGCGCAAGCGGTGATCGATGTTCTGGCTGCCCAAGCCACGCACGAGTGCGCCGGTCAGGCACAGCTCTTCGAGGGTGCTATGTGGGCTGACCAAGGCTCCAATACTGCTCGCGCCGTGTTCGGCACTGACCTGCTTCAGGCCATTGGCGACAAACTCGAGCGCGGTCTGCCAATCGACCGACTGCCACTGGCCGCCCTGCTTGATCATGGGAGTGGTCAGGCGCTCGTCGCTGTTGAGGGCCTCGTACGAAAAGCGATCACGGTCGGCGATCCAGCACTCATTGACGGCCTCGTTTTCGAGCGGCACCACGCGCATGACCTTGTGGTTCTTGACCTGGACAATCAAATTGGCGCCGGTCGAGTCGTGCGGGCTGACCGACTTGCGGCGCGACAGCTCCCAAGTGCGCGCGCTGTAGCGAAACGGCTTGCTGGTGAGTGCGCCGACCGGACAGATGTCGATCATGTTGCCCGACAACTCAGAGTCAATGGTCTGACCGACAAAAGTTTCGATCTCGGCATGCTCGCCGCGCTGCGACATGCCCAGCTCCATTACACCGGCCATTTCCTGACCGAAGCGTACGCAGCGCGTGCAATGGATGCACCGGCTCATCTCCTGCATCGACACCAGCGGCCCGACATCCTTGGGCGCCACCACACGCTTTTCTTCTTCGTAACGCGACGCAGAACTGCCGTAGCCCACCGCCAGATCCTGCAACTGGCACTCGCCGCCTTGATCGCAAATCGGGCAGTCCAGGGGATGGTTGATGAGCAGAAACTCCATCACCGACTTCTGGGCCTTGATCGCCTTGTCGCTGCGTGTGCGCACGATCATGCCTTGCGTCACCGGCGTGGCACAGGCCGGCATGGGCTTGGGCATCTTCTCGACATCGACCAGACACATGCGGCAGCTCGCCGCGATGCTCAGCTTCTTGTGGTAACAAAAGTGGGGGATATAGGTGCCCGCCTGCTCGGCCGCATGCATGATCATGCTGCCCTCGACGATTTCGACCTTCTTCCCGTCCAGTTCAATTTCTATCATGTTGCTTGCTCACTTGGACACCGGTTCCACCGATGCATTCACCATGCAGGTCTTGTGCGCCACGTGGTGTTCAAACTCATGACGGAAGTGCTTGACCATGGCGCGCACCGGCATCGCCGCCGCGTCGCCCAGCGCGCAAATGGTGCGCCCCATGATGCTCTCGGCCACGTTGTCGAGCAGATCCATGTCGGACGCCCGGCCGTGGCCGGTCTCGATCCGGTCCACCACCCGCGATAGCCAGCCGGTGCCTTCACGGCAGGGCGTGCACTGACCGCAGGACTCATGCATGTAGAAGTAGCTCAGGCGTTGCAAGGCTTTGACCATGCACCGACTGTCATCCATCACGATCACCGCGCCCGAGCCGAGCATGGAGCCGGCCTTGGCGATCGAGTCGTAGTCCATGGTGCAGGCCATCATGATGTCAGCCGGCAACACCGGAGACGAGGAACCGCCTGGGATCACTGCCTTGAGCTGGCGCCCCTTGCGCACGCCACCAGCGAGTTCGAGCAACGTGGCGAACGGCGTGCCCATCGGCACTTCGTAGTTGCCGGGGCGCTCGACGTCGCCGCTGACCGAGTAGATTTTCGTGCCGCCGTTGTTCGGCTTGCCACAGGCCAGATAGGCCGCGCCGCCATTGCGAATGATCCACGGCACCGCCGCGAACGTCTCAGTGTTGTTGATGGTGGTGGGTTTTCCGTACAGCCCAAAACTGGCCGGGAACGGTGGCTTGAAGCGCGGCTGGCCCTTCTTGCCTTCGAGCGACTCCAGCAGGGCGGTCTCTTCGCCGCAGATGTAGGCGCCAAATCCATGCGCTGCATGCAACTGGAAGTTGAAACTGCTGCCCAGGATGCTGTTGCCCAAGTACCCCGCAGCGCGCGCTTCTTCGAGGGCAACTTCAAAACGATCGTAGGCCGAGAAAATCTCGCCATGGATGTAGTTGTAGCCCACCGTGATGCCCATCGCATAGGCGGCAATGATCATGCCCTCGATCACGATGTGCGGGTTGTACATCAGGATGTCGCGATCCTTGCACGTGCCCGGCTCGCCCTCGTCCGAATTGCACACCAGGTATTTCTGCCCGGGGAACTGACGGGGCATGAAACTCCACTTCAAGCCGGTTGGAAAACCCGCGCCACCGCGACCACGCAGGCCCGATTCCTTAACCGTCGCAATCACTTGGTCCTGCGTCAGCGCCTCTGCACCATCCAAGCCAAGCATTTTGCGCAAGGCCTGGTAGCCACCGCGCGCCTCGTAGTCTTTGATTTGCCAATTCTTGCCATTGAGTCCGGTATAAATCTGCGGCTCGATGTGGCGATCGTGAAAGCAGGTTTGCACCCCGGTCGCTTCGAACTGGGCCAACAGTTGTTGCACGTTCATCGCGTGCTCCCTGGTGTTGAAGCGCTAGCGGCCCGCAGTCCATCGACCAGTTGATCGAGCTTGTCCTCGGTCATGAAGCTGCACATGGCGTGGTCATTGACCAGCATCACGGGTGAGTCTGCGCAAGCCCCCAGACACTCACTTTGCTGCAAGGTGAACAGACCATCGGGGGTGGTCTCACCCATGCGCACACCGAGCTTTTTTTCCAGGTGATGCAACGCGGTCTGACCGTCACGCAACTGGCAGGGCAGATTGGTGCACACATTGAGCTTGTACTTGCCGCACTCGTGCTGGCTATACATGTTGTAGAAGGTGGTGACTTCATGCACCGCCATCGGCGCCATGCCCAGGTAAGCCGCCACGTCGCGCTCGGCGTCGGTACTGACAAAGCCTTGTTCCTGCTGAACAATCGCCAGACAAGCCATCACTGCCGACTGCTTTTGGTCAGTCGGGTATTTGGCGACTTCGCGATCAAAACGCGCCTTGGTACTTTCAGAGATCATCGGTCAATCTCTCCAAACACAATGTCCATGGTGCCGATGATGGACACCGCATCGGCGATCATGTGACCGCTAGCCAACTCGTTAAGCCCGGACAGATGAGCGAAACCGGCCGCCCGGATCTTCATCCGGTAGGGCTTATTGGCGCCGTCACTGACCATGTAGATACCAAACTCGCCCTTGGGGTGTTCCACCGCCGCGTAAGCCTCGCCTTCGGGCACGTGGAAGCCCTCGGTGAACAGCTTGAAGTGGTGAATCAGCTCTTCCATGTTGGACTTCATGGACTCACGGTCGGGTGGTGCCACCTTGTGGTTGTCGGTGATCACGGGACCCGGGTTGGCACGCAACCAATCCACGCACTGTTTGATGATGCGATTGGCCTGCTTGAGCTCTTCCATACGGACCAGATAGCGGTCATAAACATCGCCGTTCTTGCCCACGGGAATATCGAAATCCATGCGGCCATAAACATCGTAAGGCTGCTTCTTGCGCAAATCCCAGGCCACGCCGGAGCCGCGCAACATCGGGCCGGTAAAACCCATGTTCAGCGCGCGCTCGGGGGAAACAACCCCGATGCCAACCGTACGCTGCTTCCAGATCCGGTTCTCGGTCAGCAAGGTGTGGTATTCGGCCAGCAGCGCCGGAAAACGCTGCGTGAAATCGTCGATGAAATCCAGCAAGGAGCCGCTGCGGCCCTTGTTGAGCTCCGCAATGCCCTTGGCACTACGCACCTTGTTGGCCCTGTATTGCGGCATGCTGTCGGGAAGGTCGCGGTATACGCCGCCGGGACGAAAATACGCCGCATGCATGCGCGCGCCACTGACCGCCTCGTACATGTCGAACAGATCTTCGCGTTCACGCATGGTGTACAAGAGAATCGTGGAACTGCCGCAATCGTTGCCATGCGCCCCAACCCAAAACAGGTGGTTGAGCAAGCGCGTGATCTCGGCGAACATCACACGGATGTACTGAGCCCGCACAGGCACCTCGATGCCCAGCAACTTCTCGACCGCCAGACAATAGGCGTGCTCATTGCACATCATGGACACGTAATCAAGCCGGTCCATGTAGGGCAGCGATTGAATGTAGGTTCTGCTCTCGGCGAGCTTTTCGGTCGCCCGATGCAGCAATCCGATGTGGGGGTCAGCCCGTTGGATCACCTCACCATCGAGCTCCAACACCAGGCGAAGCACGCCGTGCGCGGCAGGATGTTGTGGTCCAAAGTTCAGTGTGTAATTCTTGATATCGGCCATGTCCAACTTCGCCTAGTGCAGGCCCCCGTAGTTGTCTTCACGAATGACACGCGGAATGATCTCGCGCGGCTCAATCGTGACGGGCTGGTAGATCACCCGCTTCTGCTCGGGGTCGTAACGCATCTCGACATGACCAGCGACCGGGAAGTCCTTGCGGAAGGGATGACCGATGAAGCCGTAGTCGGTCAGAATTCGCCGCAAATCAGGGTGACCTTCGAAGACGATACCGAACAGATCAAAGGCCTCGCGCTCATACCAATTGGCGGAGTTCCAAATCTCAATCAGAGAATCGACCACGGGGAGGTCGTCATCCGAGGCGAACACCTTGAGCCGAACACGCTGATTCAGGCTGACCGACAGCAGATGCGCCACAACGCAGTAGCGCGCACCTTCGTAGCCGCCGTTTCCATACGCCGAGTAGTCCACGCCACACAAGTCGATCAACTGCTCAAAACGGCACGACGGAGCATCGTGCAGGATCTTGGCGGCGCCGCGGTAATCCTGCGCAGCCACGATCACCGTAACCTCTCCCAACCTGACGCTGATAGCTTTAACCTTGTCGCCAAGTGCGGCGACGATGGTCGCCTGGAGGACCTCGGGATCCACTGCAAACTGAGTCATGTCGATTTCCTCAAACCCGCGCAATCGTCTGCGTGCGACGGATCTTGCTCTGCAACTGGATGATGCCGTAGACCAGCGCTTCCGCGGTGGGCGGACAGCCCGGTACGTACACGTCGACCGGCACGATGCGGTCACAACCGCGCACCACCGAGTAGCTGTAGTGGTAGTAGCCGCCGCCATTGGCACAGGAACCCATGCTCAGCACCCAGCGTGGCTCCGACATCTGGTCATAGACCTTGCGCAGAGCCGGCGCCATCTTGTTACACAGCGTGCCTGCAACAATCATCAAATCGGACTGCCGCGGACTGGCCCGAAACACCTCGGCACCAAATCGGCTGATGTCATACCGGGCGCAGGCGGCATGCATCATCTCCACCGCGCAACAGGCCAAGCCGAAGGTCATGGGCCATACGGAGCCGGTCTTGGCCCAATTCATCACCGAGTCGTAACTCGTGGTGATGAAGCCTTCTTTGAGAACACCTTCAATCATTCGCTACTCCCAGTCCAGGGCGCCTTTTTTCCACTCGTAGACAAAGCCCACGACAAGGATCCCGAGAAACACCATCACTGACCAGAAACCGAGCGGACCGATTTCCTTGATCGTCACAGCCCACGGAAATAGAAACGCAATTTCGAGGTCGAAAAGGATGAACAGGATCGCGACTAGGTAGTAGCGCACATCGAACTTCATGCGCGCGTCTTCAAAGGCCTCAAAGCCGCATTCGTAGGGGGAGTTTTTGGCTGGATCCGGTCGATTTGGACCGAGGATGTAGCCGATTACCTGGGGCACAATACCCACTGCGATACCGACCAATATGAACAAGAGGACAGGCAGATACTGGTCAAGGTTCATGGCTGGATTCTGATCGAATTGTTGGCTTGCTCTATTGATCTAAAACAAGCGTACTCGTATGGTGCCGTCGGCGAGACTCGAACTCGCACAGCTTTCGCCACTACCCCCTCAAGATAGCGTGTCTACCAATTTCACCACGACGGCTGTTTCCAGAAGCTCGGTCAGCGTGAGGAACCTTGCGGTTTTAGCCTTCCAAGCAGTCTTGGAGTTTACCCTGAAATTACCACTGTTTCGGGAAGTGACAAGGCAATTTCGCGCCCCATCACTTGGACGGAATTTGCGCCGCGCCCGAGGCTGGCACGGCGGGTGCGACCGGCACTGCTGGCGCGGCGGGCCCGCTGGTGGCCGCGCCTTCCAACACGCTACCACTGCTAACGGGACGCAGGTTGCCGAAATAGGCCAAGGCCAGGGTGGCGACAAAGAACACAGTAGCCAATACTGCAGTCGTACGCGACAGGAAATTGGCACTGCCGCTGGCACCAAACAGACTGCCCGAGCCACCACTGCCAAAGGCCGCGCCCATGTCAGCGCCCTTGCCATGCTGGACCAGAATCAGGACGATCATGGCAACCGCCGAAATCATTTGCGTAACCAGCAGCAGGTTCAACACGAATCCATTCATCAAATACTCCTAAATATGTAGCAACAAATCAAAGCTGTCAGGCCGCTGCAGCAATGATTGAAAGAAAATCCTGGGCCTTGAGCGAAGCACCGCCGACCAAGCCCCCATCAATATCGGGCTGCGCCAACAACTGCGCCGCATTGGCCGCATTCATGCTGCCCCCGTAGAGGATGTGAATGCGATCAGCCTGTGCCGAGGCGGCCTTGAGCTGTGTGCGCAGCACGCCGTGCACCTGCTGCGCCTGCTCAGGGCTCGCGGTCTTGCCGGTGCCGATGGCCCACACCGGTTCATACGCCACCACGATCTCGCTGATGCAGTGCCCATTGGCATGGATCACTGCGGCAAGTTGGCGCTTGACGACCTCTTCGGTCTTGCCAGCCTCCCGCTCCGCCAGGGTCTCCCCCACACACACGATTGGCGTGACGCCGCTGGCCAACGCGCTCTTGGCCTTGGCCGCAACCAATTGGTCGGACTCGCCGTGGTACAGCCTGCGTTCGGAATGCCCAACGATGGCATAGCGGACACCGAATTCTTTCAGCATGGCGCCACTGAGTTCACCGGTGTAGGCACCCGACTCGTGCGCTGAAACATCCTGGGCACCCAACTCGATTCGGCTACCTCGGACCAAGTCCTGAAGTTGCGCCAGGTACACCGAGGGCACACACAGCGCCACGTCGCTGGCGCCTGCAGGCAACCCCGCCAGCAGCGCCTTGACCAATGCGTCATTGGCAGCCAGGCTGCCGTTCATTTTCCAGTTGCCCGCGATCAGTTTCTTCTTCATGCTGCACCCCATGTCAAAACTATCTTCCCCACATGCTGGTTCGACTCCATCAGCGCATGCGCACTGCCCGCATCGGCGGCGTCGAACGTACTGTGAATTACCGGCTTGATGCGCCCGGCCTCGATCAGCGGCCAGACCACACGGCGACACGCCTGAGCAATCGCGCCCTTGAACGCAATCGAACGCGCCCGCAGGGTCGAGCCCGTGACTGTCAGGCGCCGACGCAGCACCAGCCCTGCGTTGAACTCGCTCTTCACGCCGCCTTGCACGGCGATGATCACCAGCCGCCCATCTTCCGCCAGGCACTCGACCTCACGCGCCACGTAGCTGCCGGCCACCATGTCCAGAATCACGTCGACGCCCTTGCCCTGCGTCAGCCGCAGAACTTCATCCTTGAAATCCTGCGTCCTGTAGTTGATGGCGTGATCGGCACCCAGTGCCAGGCAAGCCGCGCACTTGTCGTCGCTGCCCGCCGTAACCAATAC
This sequence comes from Rhodoferax sp., assembly GCA_030685025.1. GTDB lineage: Bacteria > Pseudomonadota > Gammaproteobacteria > Burkholderiales > Burkholderiaceae_C > Rhodoferax_D. The sequence continues at coordinate 3,119 of JAUXWC010000281.1, read as the reverse complement.
TGTCACGCCCAGCGCTTTGGCCAATTGAATCGCCGTGACACCAATACCGCTGGAGCCGCCCTGAATCAGCAAGGTCTCGCCGGCGCCCAAGTGCGCCCGGTCGAACAGGTTGCTCCAGACAGTGAAAAACGTCTCTGGCAGCGACGCGGCCTCAACCAAGCTCAAACCCTTGGGAACTGGCAGACACTGGGCCAGGGGTGCCACGCACAACTCGGCGTAACCACCCCCCGCCACCAAGGCACAAACGCGGTCACCCAGCTTGAATCCCGCCTCGCTCAAGGCGACCGGGTCACCCTGCTCGATCACACCCGCCACCTCCAGGCCTGGTATATCCGACGCCCCAGACGGCACCGGATACAGCCCCAGGCGCTGCAATACATCCGGGCGATTGATGCCACTGGCGTGCACGCGAATCAGCACCTCGCCTGCCGCCGGGGCAGGCGCAGGCCGCTGACCCAGACGCAAAACGTCCGGTGCACCAGGAGCGGTGATTTCGATGGCTTTCATGGCATGGTCGGAGGCGGGCCAACGACGCGACCGAATCGCCGCGTCGTCAGGTCCCCAGCCTACTGCTGTTGCTGTTGCTGTTGCTGCGACTGATCCTGACCGCGATCCAGCAGCGCCTTCATCGACAGCTTGACGCGACCCTTTTCGTCGGTCTCCAGCACCTTGACCTTGATGATCTGGCCTTCCTTCAGGTAATCGGTCACCTTCTCGACTCGCTCATGGGCAATCTGGCTGATGTGCAGCAGACCGTCTTTGCCGGGGAGCAGGTTAACCAATGCGCCGAAGTCCAGAATCTTGGTGATGGCACCCTCGTAGACCTTGCCGATTTCAACTTCAGCGGTAATCTGTTCAATGCGGCGCTTGGCTTCTTCGGCCTTGGCCGGGTCGGTGGAGGCGATGGTGATGGTGCCGTCTTCCTCGATGTTGATCTGGGTGCCGGTTTCTTCGGTCAAAGCACGGATCACCGAGCCGCCCTTGCCGATCACATCGCGAATCTTCTCAGGGTTGATCTTCATGGTGAACAAACGCGGCGCGAAGTTGGACACTTCGGTCTTGGCCTCGGCCATCGCCTCTTGCATCTTGCCCAGGATGTGCATGCGGGCTTCCTTGGCCTGCGCCAGTGCGACCTGCATGATCTCCTTGGTGATGCCCTGGATCTTGATGTCCATCTGCAGCGCCGTGATCCCGTTGGTGGTACCAGCCACCTTGAAATCCATGTCGCCCAGGTGGTCCTCATCACCCAGGATGTCGGTCAACACCGCAAAACGGTTTTCTTCCTTGATCAAGCCCATGGCGATGCCCGCCACGTGCGCCTTCATGGGCACGCCAGCGTCCATCAGGGACAGGCAGCCACCACACACCGAGGCCATCGACGAGGAACCGTTGGATTCGGTGATCTCCGACACCACACGCATGGTGTAGGGGAAGTCTTCCTTCTTTGGCAATACGGCCATCAGCGCGCGCTTGGCCAGACGCCCATGGCCGATCTCGCGGCGCTTGGGGGTACCGACGCGACCGGTTTCGCCGGTGGCATAGGGCGGCATGTTGTAATGAAGCATGAAGCGCTCTCGGTACTCACCCTGGAGGGCATCGATGATCTGTTCATCGCGCGCCGTACCCAGCGTAGCGACTGCCAGCGCCTGGGTCTCACCTCGGGTGAACAACGCCGACCCGTGAACCCGCGGCAGAACCCCGGTGCGAATCGTGATCGGGCGGACCGTGCGGGTATCCCGTCCGTCAATGCGCGGCTCGCCACTGAGGATCTGATTGCGCACGATTCCGGACTCCAGGTCGCTGAATATCGAACGAACCAGATTCACGCGCGCGGTATCCGAGCCTTCGGGCGCAAGTTCCGTCATCACCTTGGCGCCGATCTCCTTGAGCTTTTCGCTGCGCGCCTGCTTCTGGCGCAACCCATAGGCTTCGCGCAATCCGGCTTCGGCAATTTCGCCGACACGAGCAACAATCGCTGCGTCTTTCTGGGAAGCGGTCCAGTCCCACAGCGGCTTGCCGGCCTCGTCCGCCAGCTCGTTGATGACATCGATGACCGCCTGCATCTGCTGATGGCCGAATACCACCGCACCCAGCATGACGTCCTCCGACAGCTCCATGGCCTCGGACTCGACCATCAGCACCGCCTGCTTGGTGCCAGCGACAACTAGATTGAGTTGGGACGTCTTGAGTTCGGTTGCCGTGGGATTGAGTAGATATTCCCCATTCGCGTATCCCACCCGGGCGGCGCCAATCGGGCCATCGAAGGGGATACCAGAAATCGCCAGAGCAGCGGAAGTGCCGATCATCGCGGGAATATCGGAATCCACTTCGCTGTTCGAGGAAATAACAGTGGCTACGACCTGAACTTCATTGAAAAAACCTTCAGGGAAAAGCGGACGGATCGGACGGTCGATCAGGCGGCAGGTCAGAGTTTCCTTTTCTGAGGGCCTGCCCTCGCGTTTGAAGAAGCCGCCGGGAATCTTGCCCGCCGCATAGGTACGCTCCTGATAATCCACCGTAAGCGGGAAAAAATCCTGGCCTGGCTTCACTTCCTTCTTCCCCACGACCGTAACCAGCACTACGGTATCTTCCATGCTGACCACTACAGCACCGTGGGCCTGACGGGCAATCTCGCCAGTTTCGAGCGTCAGGGTCTGACGGCCGAAAGTGATGGTTTTCCTGATTGGGTTCAAGCGGATTTCCTCAAAATTCTGATTTGCGAAGGAGCGGGGAGCGCTCCTTTACGCCGATGATGGCTTCGTTATCCCCGCAACTGGGACGCGGGCCTCTCCCGCTTCGCTCAGACAGCCGCGGCAATCCAAGCGAATCGATAGAAAGGGAACGACTTACTTGCGCAACCCTAGGCGGTCCAACAAGGAACGGTAACGGCCGTTATCAGAACGACGCAGGTAATCAAGCAACTTGCGACGACGGCTCACCATCTTCAGCAGACCACGACGAGAATGATGGTCTTTGACGTGAGCCTTGAAATGACCGGTCAGATCATTGATGCGCGCGGTCAGCAATGCGACTTGCACCTCTGGGGAGCCGGAATCGCCTTTGCTTTGCTGATTGTCCTGAAGAATTTGAGCCTTCTGGCTCGTCGTTATCGCCATGCC
>JAUXWC010000278.1 GCA_030685025.1 Rhodoferax sp. | reverse complement strand
TGCTCGCGCTGGCGGCGGTGGAAGTGGTCGGCTTGGCGGTGGTACCGGGCTTGCCCCCGTTTATCGCGTCGGTCGACCAAAAGGCGCGCCACGCCGAGCGCAAGGCAAGACGCGAGCGGCTGCTCAGCGAAGTCAGAATGCATGGTGGCTCGAACCATTTGCGCGCCTACGAGCAAATGAGCCAGCGGGTTGAATCACTCTACCGGATGGCATCGGACACCGCCACCAGCCTGTCCGAACGGGAAGTGGAACAACTCGACGACCTGACGGTGAACTACTTGGCCATGTGTTTGGGCGATGCCGCCATGCGGGCCAAGGTTGGCGCCGATGATGGCGGCGTGACGGAGCGTAAATTGCGCGCCCTGACGCAGCGCCTGGCCCAGGGCGGATTGGCGCCGGATGACGAGCAGCAATTGCTTCGCGCCAAGCAGGAATACGAAGAAGCGCTGGCGCGCCAGCAACGCATGGACATTCGGCGCAGCGCGCTGGAGGCCTCGCTGGTCTCCATGCCGGTGCGCATGGAAGAGGTCTACCAAATGGTGATGACCGCCCCCAGTGCGGGCAAACTGAGCGCCTTGCTGGAAGAATCCATGTCCAAACTGCGCACCGCTGAGGAAGTCAACTTCGATGTGGAAGCAGCGTTTGGAATCAAATCCGCCATGGACTTGGGCGCCACTTATGCCGAACCACCCGTGGCGCCGTTACGCCAGGATCGGGTGACACCGATTGCGGCGGGGCGGCGTACGGCCGGCAGTGTTGGCACCGGAGGGCCGAGAGAATGACCATCAACCAATGTTTACGTGTCTTAATTGAAGGAGAAAATCAGCATGGCTAACAACGCAATCACCGGGCGCCTGTGGAATTTGTGGACCGGCTTTCTGGCCTTGTGGGTGACCGATATCGAAAAGGAGCACCCCGAGATCGCGTACCAGAACTCGATCCAGTCCATGATCGAGAAGTACAGCAAGTTGAAGGGCGCATCGGGGCGCATCATTGCGCGCAAGCTCGATGTCGAGGGCCGTTTGCAGTCGGTCAAGGCGGAGCTGGCCAAAGTCACCACCCAATTGAACGCCGCATTGGCCACCAACCAGGATGACCTGGCGATGGTGCTGATTCAGAAGAAGAACGCGCTGTCTGAAGACCTCACCGCGTTGGAGAGCGACTACGCTGAAGCGGAGAAAGACGCCGAAGAAGCCAAGGCCGCGCTGTTGGACATGAAGGGCGAGATCGACCGCCTGAAGGCAGAGAAAGACCGCATGATCGCCAAGTTTCACAGTGCCGAGGCACGCGTCAAGATCCAGGAATCGCTGGACGGCTTGTCCATTGATGCCGAAGTGCAGGCGCTGGCCGGCGTGCGGGATCACATCAAGGGCCGCGTGGCCGAAGCCCGGTTGGGCTCGGAGTTGCGCGAGTCGGATTTGGATGTGCGCCTGAAGACCCTGAACCGCACGGCCGGCGCCGTGACGGCGCGCGCGCAGCTTGAAGAAATGAAGCGTGCTCAGGCGGCCGCGGCTGGGGTGGCCGCCGGCGGCGGCAAGACGCTCTGAGCCCCGTGTCGAAGCAAGCAAAAAGCATGAATCCAACTGCCAACACCAAGGCGAGCTTGCCGGCTTGGGCGCGGCTGGTGCGCGAGAAATACCTCGCGGGCGAAGCGTCCACGTTTGTGCTGTACCGCAACGTGTTCGACATTTTTTTGGTGGGCAATGAGTTGCTCGATCTGAAAGCGTTTTTGACCGGCGTTTTTGTGGCCGAGACCAAGACCACGGTGGTGGAGGTGTCGTCCGAGTTTGGCGTGCAATGCCTCAAGGGCAAGCTGGAAATTGATCAGAGTGGCGACCTGTTGGCGCAGTTGCACAGCCTGGAGCGCCACTTGCGCGCTTCGCACGGTACGGCGGTGTTTGTGCCCTATGCCGACACCTTGATGCCAGGTGAGGACACGGGTTACGTGTCGGGTGAGGATCGCAAGATTGGCACCCTGTTTCACCGCTGGTCGCTGGATCGCACGCTCAGTGCGTCCGACAACATCACCTTCATCGTGGTGGAAGCCTTGGGCTCGCTCAACCAGTCGCTGCTCAGCAACCCGAAGGTGGTGGCGATCGAGATCCCGATGCCTGAACTGGAGACGCGTACCCAAGTGGTGCGCCTGCTGAGCAGCAAGCTCAGTGAGCGGCAAGTGAACCTGTATGCGCTGCGCATGGCCGGGCTGCGTGCGGTGCAAATCGAGAGCCTGCTGCGCGCCTCGGGCGACCAGGCCATGAGCGAGCCCGAACGCGAGAAACTGATTGCGCAATTGCTGGGCGATGCCCCCGACGCACCCCAACGCGCCAAGCGATTTGCCGGCATCACGGCGGGCATGACCGCGGACGAAATTGTGAAGCTGGTCGAACCGACCAAGACGGTGCCGAGCGATGACCCTGAGGAAGACGTATTGCGGCTGATCCAGGCGCGCAAACGCGAGTTGATCGAAAAGGAATGCGCCGGCCTGATTGAGTTTGTGGAACCCAAGCTGGGTCTGGCCTCGGTGGGCGGCGTGGACCACATCACCGCCGAGCTGATGGGCATCGCGCGCGCGCTGCGCGCTGGCGACACCAAACTCACGCCCATGGGTCTGCTGGCGGTTGGGCCGATGGGGGCAGGCAAAACCTTTGTGCTCAAGGCCTTCCTGAAAGAGGCGGGTTTGTCGGCCGTTGCCTTGAAGAACTTCCGCTCCAAGTGGGTGGGCTCTACCGAACGCAATTTGGAGCGTGTGCTGGCCACGGTCAAAGCCATGGGCCCGATTGCGGTGCTGATCGACGAAGGGGACCGCAGCTTTGGCAATGGGGGTGGCGAGGGCGGCGACGATGGCACCAGCTCGCGGGTGATTGCGCGGCTCAAGGAGTTCATGTCCGACACCGAGAACCGTGGCGTCGTTTTGTTTGTGATGTTGACTAATCGCCCGGACAAGTTGGACACCGACATCAAACGCCCGGGTCGGCTGGACCGCAAGATCCCGTTCTTCTACGCCGACACCGCTAAGGACCGGGCTTCCGTGGCTGCCGCCGTGCTGCGGCGTTACGACAACGCGGTCGTGTGTGACGTGGCTGAGCTGGAGGCGCTGTGCGAGAGCCTTGACGGCTATTCCAACGCCGACCTGGAAGCGCTGGTCTTGTTGGGGCTGGAGTACCTCGGGCGCGAACCAACTTTGACCATTGCGCAAGCCCTGGACAAGGCCAAAGCCGATTTCATGCCACCCCAAGAACGCGACATGATTGACTTTATGGAAATGCTGGCGGTGTCTGAGACCTCGCGGCGCTCCCTATTGCCCGCGCGCTACAGCGCCATGCCGCTCGATGAGATTCAGGAGAAGCTGCGTGACGCGCGCAGGCGGGCACTGGGGCGCTGAGGGGCAGCACCGTTGTGGGGTGCGGCCCGCTGGTTTGACACGACCTATTTGATACGACCTATTTGACAAGAGCAGGAGAATGATGATGACTATGGATCAAGGTGATGTGATGACCCGCCATCAAGTGCTGACTTTGATGGCTTGTATGCTGTCAACGGCGCATGTGGACGGCGTGACGCCGCAGGAACTGGCGTTGATGAAGACGTTTTATGAGCAGTCCGGCGTGGCCGGCCTGCCGCCGTTTGCCGACGACGAGGGCGCGTATGGCGACCATGGCGCCTTGGCGGCCCAAAGCGCCAGCGATGTGGGCTTCGCGGAGCAACTGGTGCTGATGAGTTTCATGACGGCCTACGCCGATGGCCATCTGAGCGACGGCGAGCGCGCCCACGTGCTGGCCATCGCCGCCAAGGCCGGCCTTTCGGACGCGCGCACCAACGAATTGCTGCTGCACGTCAAGGACACGCTCATCGGCTCACTGGCAATGTTGCCGGACGCCGAGTCCGTGGCGCAGGTGGCCAAGGGTCTGTAAGAGTAGGGGCCTGCAGGGCCGGCACGCAGCGCCAAGCCGGTGCCTGCGGACCTATCTTTGTGGGCCAACCCCCCGGCTGACGAAGCCGATACCCAGCGCCGCCACGGCCAGCGAGAAGCACGCCACCACGCCGCCCCAAAACCAGTAGGGCAACCACAAGGCGTCGGCGATCGCCGCGCTGTCCGAAGGGCGGACCATGCCGTTGACCGTGGCCTGCGCCGAGAACATGTAGTCAAGGTCGGTGAACCACGACAGGCACAAGGTGGCCGCCATCAGGTGCAGCACGAAGCTGGCAATAGCGGCGGGCAGCACCTTGGCGGCAAGGGCCAGCACGGCGGCGGTACTTAGCAGAAACACCACGCCAAAAGTATTGCGCACCCATATCGCGACGCTGACCACCAGCAACACGGCAAGCGTGGCCAGAACGGTCGACGCAAACCGCTGCGAACGCGAGAGCAACAGCAAACTGATCCCCGCCACACTGGGCCCCGCCAGCCCGCCCGCGGCGATCAACGCCGTGGCCAAGCGCCCCGGGTTGCCGCGCCACAGAGCCATGCCCGAACCATCCGCGTTGAGCAGCAGTTGGTCAAACTGTTCGCCCGCCAGCATCGCTGTCAGCCCGTGTCCCATTTCATGAGCGAAGGTGGCCAGCAAGGTCAGCGGATACAGGATCTGCCTGCCGTAGGGCACTTGCCAGATGAGAACGATGGTGATGGTGGACAGGATCAGCAGCGAGCGTTGGTGCATGGGGTGGGCGTGTGTGAACGAAGTCTGAGCATAGGTTGAAGAATAGCGGTCCCTCGGAGATCCCTGGAAACGTGCGTGGTCTTGTGTTCCATTGCACACTGTGGCGCGTCGTCTCATGATCGGCGGTTCGCCGAATCGGCTGATCGCGGGGGGCCGCAGCCCGCCGCCAACCGAGTCATTTGCGCAGAGGAGTTGCCCCAATGTTTCGTCGCTATCTTGTATCCTGCCTGCGTGGCATGGTCGGTCTGTGGCTGGCTTCAAACGCCTGCGCCGCGCCCGCGGTGGGTCAGCCGGCACCCGACTTCAGCCTGACCGATACCACCGGCAAGGTGGTGCGCCTGAGTGATTTTCGCGGCAAACATGTGGTGCTGGAGTGGACCAACCCCGGCTGCCCATTCGTGCGCAAGCATTACGGCGCGGGCAACATGCAGGCGCTGCAGAAAGAGGCGGCGGCCAAAGGTGTGGTGTGGCTCGCAGTCAACTCCACCGAGCCTGGCAGCGGCGACTACCTCAAGCCCACGCAGCTTGCCGCCTGGATGGTCGAACAAAAGGCCGCCCCGGCCGCCACACTGATGGACGAGGCCGGTGGCGTTGGCCAGTCGTACGGCGCGCGCACCACGCCGCATATGTACATCGTGGGGCCGCAGGGCACCTTGTTGTACGCCGGTGGCATTGACAGCATCCCCTCGTCGCGCGTGGACGATATCAAGACCGCGACCAACTACGTGCGCCAAAGCCTGGCTGAGGCCCTTGCGGGCAAACCCATCAGTGCGCCGGTGACCAAGCCCTATGGCTGCGCGGTCAAGTACAAGACCTGACCGGTTTGGCGGGCGAGCGACCTGACTGATGCCGAGCCAAGCCCTGGCCCTGGTCCTGGCCCTGGAGCGCGGTGGGGGCGGCCGTTGGCACACTCGTCCGGCAAGCACCCAGCTTCAGGTCGCAGCCTTCACCGCCAACACCGGGCAGGGCACCGACAACAGCAGCTCTTGCGCTACGCTGCCCATGATCAGCTTGCCAACCGGCGAGCGTTTGCGGATGCCGATCACCAGCAGCGAGGCCGGCAAGGTTTCCACCAGGGTTTGAATCTCTTCCACGGTGCTCTTGCCGCGGCCGAATTGCTTGAACTCGGCGCTCAGGCCGGGCTGCTCCAGCAGCCGCTCGATGCGTTCGACGTCATGGGCGCCGGCCATCGACGCATCGTCGGCGCTGCCGGGCGTGGCGTTGACCACCATGAGACGTTCGTTGCGGCGCTTGGCAATCTCGATGCCTTTGTCCAGGGCGGCTTGTCCTTCGGGGCGGGGTGCGTAGGCGACGACGATGGTCATGGGTTCTCCGGCTGATGGGGTCGTAACAAGCATAAACGACAAGTCTCGGCCGCGCGCCCAGACGCAGTCAACTCGGCGACGGCCGGGATGCAGCGCAGCGCTGTACTGGCCGCGAAGCGGCGCGGTCGCCCGCCGCGTTCGCGGGCAGGGTCAGAGTGAAAGAATCCACAAGGCGAGGTTTCTAAGCTCGCCGGGGTCCTTGGTGTCGACGATTCGGTGCTTTTCCTCTGTACCGTCCCGCAACTGGACCAAGTGACCGACGGTGATGTGTTCGATGATTACCTCCACCCCATCAGGTTTGGTTCTTAGCCGCTTTGCGACCCTGCTGTAGGCGGGGCCCTGCTTGGTCTTGTCGATGGCGTGGCACTTGAAACAGTTGTTTCTTTTGGCCAGCGCCAGCGCGGCCTCGGCGTCTACCTTCGTCGGTGTTTGAACCTGCGCCTGAGCTGGCGCCTCGGCCGGCACCTGAGCTTGCGCCTCGGCCGGCGCCTGAGTCTGCGCCAAGGCGCTACCGGTCGCGGCCAGCGCCAGTGACAGAGCAAGGGTCAGAATCGGTGCAGAGTGGTGGCTCACGGCGCTCTCCTGTGGCGGGAAGTGAAAGGCCCTTGGCGCTGCCGGGCCGGGTTGCGCCTCAGCGCCCTGACTGGCAATGCGGCGGATATGGGAAGTATCTCCGAAACCCGTGGCGCAGCGCACATGATGCTCCACGCAAACGCACTACCGGGAAGCTGTGTGGCTCCTGGCCAAGTTCTTCCGGACTCCCGAAAACATCACGGCCAAACCAAGCATTGTCTTGTGCTTGCCACGGCAACTGCCTTTGTTGCAAGATGCAGAATTTGGTCATGAGCAGTTGGAGGTATCCATGGACCGTCGGGAATTCAATGGCGTGGCGAGCGGCACCTTGGCCGCCGTTTTGGTGCTGGCTGGCACCCGGGCACACGCTCTGTCGCTAAGCGACCTGAGCAATGCGGAGGCTTCTCAAGGGCTAAGGACGGCGCTGGAACGCGGTGCGATTGCCGCCATCGACATTCTTGGCAAGAGCGATGGGTTCCTGGGCAACGACAAGGTGCGCATTCGTTTGCCGGGGTTCCTGGAGGACGCCGCCAAGTTGCTCAAGAGCCTGGGCCAGGGCAAACGCGTCGACGAACTGGTGACGTCGATGAATCGCGCCGCCGAGACGGCGGTGCCAATGGCCAAAGGCCTGCTGATTGCCGCCGTCAAATCCATGTCAGTCAGCGACGCCAGAAAGATCCTTGCCGGCGGCGACACCTCAGTCACCGACTTCTTTGTTGAGAAGACGCGTGAACCCCTGAGCGTGAAGTTTCTGCCTATCGTGGCCAAGGCTATGGACAAGGTGGGCTTGGCCGAGAAGTACAACCGAGTCGCCAGCAAAGCGGCGGGCCTGGGCCTGGTGAAAAAGGAAGACGCCAACATCCAGCGCTATGTCACCGGCAAGACCTTGGACGGGCTCTACTACATGATCGGGGAGGAAGAGAAGCAGATTCGCCAGGACCCGGTCGGCACTGGCAGCGCGGTACTCAAGAAGGTGTTTGGCGCGCTGAAGTAGGGTGGTTGTCGCGCCAGCGGGTCACCTGGCGGTCGGGCCAAGTGCCGCAGCAAGACCCAGGCTTCGATCACATCCGCGAACAACTGCGCCGCAGTCAACGCCAGCGCCACGCTGGCCAGCGAGACCGATTCGCCAAGAGCAAATGGGTGCAGCACCCACAGCCCGTCGGCGCCTTTGCGATAACAGTCGGTACTGCGGGTGTCAAGATCAATCAGTACGTATTCCTTCAGGCTGGCCAGGCTGCGGTAGTGGCTGAACTTCAGTCCCCGGTCATAGGAAGCAGTTGTCGGTGACAGCACTTCGACGATCAGCTTGGGCTCGGTCTTGACCATGCTACTGGCCAGGTCGGCCGCGCTGCAGGTCACCATCACGTCAGGGTAGAAGTAGCCGTTGTCGGCGGCCACGTGCAGGCGCATGTCGCTCATGTAAGTTCGGCAGGGACTGCCACTGAGGTGATGGCGTAGGGCCATGCTCAGATTGCCCGCTACGGTCACGTGCCGGTCTTCGGCGCCTTCCCTGTCGATCAGTTTGCCATCGAGAAACTCATGACGCAGCGGCTGCTCGGCCTCCCAAGCCAAGTAGTCGGCGGCGGTCAACGTTGGGGGTTCTTGCGCGTGTCCCATGGCTGTGTCAATTTGCGTCGTTGAGGTTTCCATTGTGAATGCCTTGCGCTGCGGCCGGGAGCTGACTTCTGACGGCGCAGGCGCAGCCCGGTGCCGAACAGTGACATGGTGCCCTACGCCCGCGCGTAGGCAAACGCACCGGGCGTCCGTGCCGGCTCGCCTTCGCGCTCGCGGGCGGCGGCTTGTGGTGGGCCAATGGACTTGGGCTAACATCTTGGCTGGGGCGCAAGCTCTGTCGCAGCCGCGAATTGGCTCCGGCGCTCCGGCACAGCCACCCGGCACGTCTGCGGGTTTGGTGTGGCGGGGGAAGTAGGATGCCGAGGCCGACAGGTCCATTTGATGCGCCTGGCGGGCGAGAAGTGGCTGGGGAAGCGTATGGATGCTCGTGACTCGACTCGACCGGTGTCAATTCAAATCCAGACCCTGAATTCTGGAATTTCTAACGGGTAGACCGACGTGGCCAGCGTTCTGGGTTTCGGGCGTTGTGAATGACCGCAAGAGTGTGGACCAGATCATCTCGAACAACGTAGAAGACCCCGTACGGAAATCGGGGTAGTAAGGTGCGTCGAACATCGGGGATGATTTCTGGATACAGCAGGGGTACTTGTTCGAGCCGTTTTATTTGCAGCTCGAAGGCAACCTCAAACTCCGAGCCCAGCCCATCGCTTTGTTCCTCGTACCACTCGAATGCCTACCCAACTTCGCCGACAGAACAGCCAGAGAACTTCAGGCGGTACGCCACGACCCGTTCTTCAGTTGAGTCTTAACTTGATCCCATGAGTACCCAGCTTCCGCGTCGCGCTCGAAATCGGCCAATCGCGCATTCAGCTCGGACTTCAGCTCCGGGGAGACTTCAATCGCTTCGGGAAAGGCAGCGATGCTCTCCCAGATCATTTCGACCAGGTGGATTCGCTCCTGGACGGGCAGTTCAAGAATGTCGGCGACGGATACATGGGCCATGGCCGTTAGATTACCACGGGGCGGTCATTGCGTGGTGCCGAAAGCGTTGATAGGCCGAGCCGTAGACACGGCGAACAACCGCATGACTGGGGCCAAAACGAAGCACAAGAACGCATGGCCGCCACACAGCTTCATGCGAGCGTGCAGGCGAACGCACCGGGCGTCCGTGCCGGCTCGCCTGCGCGCTCGCGGGCCGGGGCTTGTGGTGCGCCAATGGACTTGGGCTAACACCTTGGCTGGCGGGCTAGCTCTGTCGCACCCGCGAATTGGCTCCGGCGCTCCGGCACAACCACCCGGCACGTCTGCGGGTTTGGTTGGGTGGGCGAGAGCGGGATACCAAGGCTGGCAGGTCCAGTCCATACGCTTTGCTGGCGCGAAGTGGCTTGGGAAGCGCATGGATACTGTCGATTCGGTCGCCGATAGGCATTGCAGTAGACTCAACCGCAGTTGCCTCACACGCGGGAGTCTGTCATGACCACCATTACCATTGAATTGCCAGATGATGTTGCGAGAAGTGCGCAGCAAGCCGGATTGCTGAGCGGCCAAACCCTGGCGGCCATCGTGCGCGAGTTGGTGCGTGACCGCGCGGCGCGCAAGCTGCAACAGGCGATTCGGAGTCTTGATGATCGGGCGGTAAGCGCTGACGAGTTGACCCCTAGCGATATCCAGCACGCCATCGATGCAACGCGCGGTCATTGACACCAACACATGGGTCTCAGGGCTGGTGTGGACCGGCGCGCCGCGCCGGTTGGTTGAGCTGGTGCTCGATCGCGAGTTGTGTTGCTCCACTTCCGGCGAGTTGGTTGCGGAGTTGAGGCGGGTGTTGGGCTACCCACGCATCGAGGAGGTCTTGACCAAGCGCGGTTTGACGGCTGCCGATCTGGTTGAGCAAATTGGCTTGGTCAGCGATCTGATCATTGCCCCCGCCCTGCCCAAACCCGTCTGCCGCGACCCTGACGACGACGCAGTGTTGGCCTGCGCACTGGCAGCGCAGGCGGATTTGATAGTCTCGGGCGACCAGGACTTGCTGGTGCTGCAGACATTTGAAGGCATTCCGATCTTGAACGCTGCTCAGGCATTGGAGTGGTTGCGAAGTGCGGCGAACTGAGGCGCTGGGAAGGTAGCCTCAATCTGGTCTGAATGGTTCTGACGGGCCAACTCCCTCTGGTATTGCACGAGGGGCCACCGCTTGGTTGACGGACTGATTCACTCAACAGTGCTGGCGAACGCACCGGGCGTCCGTGCCGGCGCTGCTATGCGGGCCTCACACCTCACGCCGCCGCCCACACCATCACCGTGCCGGCGCCCTTGTCGATCGTCGCCCCCGTTGCATTGCTGCGCGGACGGATGAAGATTTCCACGTCGCGGTTCAGCAGGGTGATGCAGTGCAGCAGGCGTTCGCTGGAAAAGCGACTGAGCTTGTAGTTCTTCAACTCCGACACGTGGGGCTGCGCCATGCCCAGAAGCTTGGCGGCGGCGGCTTGGGTCAAACCCTCGGCTTGCAGCAGATCGTTGAGGCGCACCGCCAGTTGCACGCGCAATTGGCGCTCGTCCGGGTCCGCAAACCCCAAGTCCTTGAACACATTGCCCGAGCCGGTTTCAATGGCTTGGCTGGCCGGTGTGGCTTTCGTTTTAGCTTTCATGGTGTGCCTTGTAGTGTTGCTGTGCCAGTTTGAGGCGCTCGTGAATCAAATCAATATCGCTCTGCGCCGTGCGAATGCCGCTGGGCGACTTCTTCTGGAAGCAATGCAGCACATACACCGCCTTGGCAAAGCGCACCGTGTACACCGCCCTGTACGTGTCGCCCCGATGGTTGTCCACCAACTCCAGCACGCCTGCGCCTTCGCCCTTCCACGGTTTGGCCTGCGCGGGCGTGGCACCCATCTGCACCGCACCCAATGGGTAGCCAAAGTCGTCGATCACCTCGGCGGGGAGGGCCATGAGGTCATTCTTGGATGACCCGAGCCAGCGTGTAGGCGAACGCACCGGGCGTCCGTGCCAGCTCGCCTGCGCGCTCGCGGGCGACGGCTTGTGGTGCGCCAATGGACTTGGGCTAACACCTTGGCTGACGCGCCAGTTCTGTCGCAGCCGCGAATTGGCTCCGGCGCTCCGGCACAGCCACCCGGCACGTCTGCGGGTTTGGTTCGACCGAGGGACGGCATACCATGCCTGACACATTTGTCTCGTATTCGAATTCCCCTTACGCCGCGCTCAGGAGGACCAAGGTAACCCGTGCAAGAAAGTCTCCCGTTCCGCAGGCTCGTAGAGGGCAAACCTCGCTGTGTGGGCATGGGCATTGTCCTTGATCCATTCATCGACTACAGCCCTACTCAGTCCGGTTCCCGGCTTGAGCGCATTGATGCGCACTTCTTCTACTTTCTCAGAGGTGAGGTAGCCATCCATTGCTCCACGTGGTTCACGCTCTGACCAGAGCTTGGCACCGAGGTTTGAGGTGTTGGCCTCCACAATCAGTGCCGTGAAATCCGCCTTCAGCAAGGACTTAAGCGTCTTGAGCTTCTGGCGATCGCCTCGGCTGAAGGAATCGCGGTGCATGATGTTGTAGCGCGGTTTGAAGTAGTTGATTAACGCGGCCTCCGCCAATAGGACTCGATCCTTTCGATCAAATGTTTGCTTGCTCGCCTGCATCAAATGGGTCTGCTCTTCCTCCGAAGATGCGGTGGGGTCGACCCAGGTGTTGCCCGCAGACGAAAGAATATTTTTTGAGTTGCCATACTGAAATCCCAGGAGTAGGACCTCATCTTGAGCGGAATCGTCAGAGGCATCCGCCAAAATACGCTGAAGGGTGGTGTGTTGGCTCAGACGGTCCACCGACAGGCGGTTGCCATGCTTGCCAAAGGTCTGTCCAACATAAAGCACTTCCAGTCGTGTCCTATCGCCTAGACTGTGCCCGGCGCGTGCGATTAAGGCGCAACTCGGGATGAAGGAGTATTGGCCCTGCTGATCCACCACTTCCAAGGCATGGCCGAAGGCATCTGCCGGTCGCGCCGCGGTAAATCCGATCGGCTTGCCGTCAGCGCCATGCCTCATCGGGCCCAGAGTGAAGTCTACGGTTTCCCACTCGCGGTAACGGCCACCATGTGCCACGAACCTACCGTAGATATCACCGCCCTTCATTTCAATGGAATGAGGGTCAACTGAAATCCGGCGGCGGCGGCAAATGAGGTACACATTCGTTCCCTCAAGCATTGAGCGGAAGCTCGGGTGGTCGCCAAAGCGATAGATTTCGGAGGGGCGAAACTGGACGGGTCCTCGCGAGAAGAGATTCAGTCCGGCCTCGGCTAAATAGTGCCTGACCGGAAACCCCATTTTTTCGAGAAACACCACTGCCTAAATTTTAAGCACAGGCAGTTTTTTCCGTCTTTTCCCGCTGAGTGGACCAAAGGCCTCCACTTATCGTACGGGACTCACAGGTTTTCGCGGTTTG
>JAUXWC010000271.1 GCA_030685025.1 Rhodoferax sp. | reverse complement strand
CAGGCGGACGGTATTGACCTGTTCATCGTGTCGGCGTTTCGCAGCGTCGAGCGTCAGGCCGAGATCGTTCGGCGCAAGCTTGCCTCGGGGCAGTCCTTGGAAACCATATTGGCGGTGAGTGCGCCACCCGGCTTCAGCGAGCACCACAGCGGGCGCGCGGTGGACCTGTCAACGCCCGGCGTGGCGCCGCTGGAGCCCGCGTTTGACCAGTCACCCGCCTTCGCCTGGCTGGTGCAGCGTGCTGCGGTCTTCGGGTTTCGTCTGTCTTTTCCAGAGGGCAATGCGCAGGGTTACCAGTACGAACCCTGGCACTGGTGTTTCGAGGCGCCGTAACACGCACCCACCCGGGCGCGCGCTCAGTGCCGCACAGGCACCACACCAACCTGCGGCATGTTGGCCAGGCCGATATCGCGTGCGTGTTCTTCAAAGCCCTTGTTTTTCCAGAAGAATGCTCCCGGCATGGTGGTGGGAATCACCAGCACGTAGAACAGCGCGCGGCCGACCACGCTGGTGGCAATGAGGGCGGCGCCCACCACAGCCAGGCCCAGCAACACAAAGCCTTGCGCGGTTCCCAGCCAGAGCAGGCAGGCCAGCAGGGCGCTGGCCAACAGCAGGTTCAGGCCCAGCACGGTGTTGCGCAGTACATAGGTTTTGCCGAAGGTGGTGGTTTGCACATAGTAGGAGGCACCGCCCTCATGCTCGGCGGCGCCCATGGCACGGCCGTGCGCGGTGTGGCCGATGCCTTCAATCAGCATGCCCAGACACAGCAGCGCCGCACACACGGCAGCCACCAGCAGGTAATTCTCGCCAGCGTAGGCCAGCGTGGCGATCACCACCACGCCCACCATCAAAGCACCCAGGGACAAGGCATTGCCGACAAATGCGGTGCCAACCTGCCAGTGGTTCCAGAACGGCCGAGCCTTGATGCGGTAGCAGCGTGTCATGTAATACAGCCCGCCGGCGCTGCCCGCCATCGCCAGATAACCGAAGGCGCTCGCCAGGACCTTGGCCGGGCCACTGCCGATCACGCCACCCAGTTCGGTGGAGAACACGGCACTGAACAAGGACTGAAACAGGCTGTTGCCAGGCAGGCTGAACAGAATGTGCAAGCCCAGGGCGCCCATGAAAATGGCGATGCCCAGGCCCTCGCGCGCCACCGGTGAGTGGCGCAGATTGTTGAAGCCCCGGTAGAAGCGCTGCGGTTTGCCCAGGTGCATGGTCGACATGAACAGCCCAAAGGCCACCAACAGAAAGCACAGCAGGGCCAAGGGCACGTGCAGTGCCGACTCGGCAAAGGTGGTAAAGCCCGCCAAACCGGCCTGCGCGCCCAGGAAGGCCAAGGCAAACGCGCCAGCCGCCGTTTGCGAGGCCAGCGTGAACAGCACCAGCGGATTCTCGCGTGAACTCAGGCGTGCCAGGTTCCAGTGTTTGGCTTTGCCCTGCTTCTGGTCAATGGCTGGGCGGTAACGACCGGCTGTGTCCTTGTGGTACTTGACCGGCATCGAGTCGGTGCGGGTCATCTCGTCCGGCATCTTCTTGATCTGCTGGAAGCGGATGTTGGGTTGGGTGATTTCGGGTGACGGAAAACCGGGAATTTCGACCCGCGCCTGTTCGCGCCCGCCGGGGACGTTTTCGATCACGCCAAAGTCCAGCGCGTTGCCGACGCAAGCCGCCACGCAGGCGGGCTTGAGGCCCACTTCCAAGCGGTCCACACACATATTGCACTTGGAGACTTGGCCTTTGACCGGGTCGAGCTGGGGCGCGTTGTAAGGGCAGACCCAGGTGCAATAGCCGCAGCCAAAGCAGGTGTCCGGGTCTTGCAGCACGGCGCCGTATTCCACGTGCTTGGTGTAGGCCCGTGTCGGGCAGCCTTTGAGGCACACCGGGTCATCACAATGGTTACAGGCCATCGAGATGTTCATGCGCTTGTAGTCAGGGAAGCTACCACCCTCCACATAACCAACCGAACGAAACGCCAGGTGCGCCGGGTTCTCATTCTTCTCGCTACAGGCGGCCTCGCAGGCGTGGCAGCCAATGCAGTTGTCGGCGGTAAAGAAGAAGCCGTGCTGCTTGTTGCGATTCGGGTTGGCGCCAACCGCCGGGTTTTCGTTGATGAATAGGGAACGACCGACCGGCAGTTTGTGCTGCGTGTGTTCAATCAGGTCGATTTTTTGACCGTAGCGGTTGGTGTCCGCGTTGGTCTGGTCGTTCAGAAAGGCGTAGACCTGCTCCTCGGTGCGGATTTCCCAGATCTTCTTCTCAGCCGTTGTTTTGGAGCCGCAACCGCCCGAGCCGCACTCGGGCTTGCCGCAGCCGGCCTTGGGTTCAGTAAGTGTGGTGGACATAGTTGTTCCTAATGGCAGTGCGCCAATGCATAAGCCTCGACCCCGTCATTGCGAGCGCAGCGCGGCAATCCATGTCGGACTCGTGTTTAGGTGGATTGCCGCGCTGCGCTCGCAATGACGGAGATTTGCCATAAGTTTCTCTGGCATCAGAAAGCCCTCCGCTCAAGATTGAGACGAGCCGCCTCTTGCTGGTCAATCTTCTCGACCCGCGCCGCGTTCTGTTTGAACGCGGGTTGGCGCGAATGCGGGTCCAGCAGGCCCAGCGTCAGGCGGTTGACACAGTCATGAAAGTGGAAGGGGATGAACAACATGTCGCTGCCCACGCGCTGCGTGAGCTGCACCATCACCACCGCGTCGCCACGCCGGCTCACCACGCGCACA
>JAUXWC010000239.1 GCA_030685025.1 Rhodoferax sp. | reverse complement strand
TCCACCGCTCCCGGTTCGCCCGGTGCCGACTCGCACGCTCAAAGGAGGCTCCCCCTTCCCGCCCGGGCGAGGGTGGGAAGGGGGTTGGGGGGGATAGGGGGTGAGTTCAGGCAATCGGGTATTCGGGAATCTGGCAATTGGGGCCGGCCGCCCTGGGCAGCGGGTGCGTCAATGGCCCGCTGGCGCGCCACAGCAGTTTGAATCGCACCCGCCTGCGCCATGCTCGCCGGCCTCGCGGGGACTTCCCCCCTTAAGACGGATGACCTCGCGTTAAGCCGCCCGTGATCTTGCGTTTTCTCAAACGCAATCGGCCAGCTCCACCCTAGAGTGCCATCGTGCGCGCCAGCCATGCGAGGGCGGCACGACGCCACGAGATCCGGAAAGCAGTTGAGGACAGAGCTGAAGGTCTGTCCCGCAAGCCTAGTCAGTTGAGGACAGAGCTGAAGGTCTGTCCCGCAAGGTATCAGGAGGACATCATGGCAATCGACGGCGGGACAATCGGCCTGGCACTGTCCGGCGGCGGATTTCGGGCCACCCTGTTTGGCCTGGGCACCTTGTGGCGGCTTAACGATGCCGGGCTGCTGGGCAAGCTTGACCGCGTGACCAGCGTCTCGGGCGGCTCGATCCTGGCGGGCATCCTGGCGCACCGCTG
Organism: Rhodoferax sp.; assembly: GCA_030685025.1. Classification (GTDB taxonomy): domain Bacteria; phylum Pseudomonadota; class Gammaproteobacteria; order Burkholderiales; family Burkholderiaceae_C; genus Rhodoferax_D. Next base: position 3,866 of record JAUXWC010000239.1, on the reverse strand, counting down.
GCGCTCGCTGCAGTTCACCGGCGGGCGCGCGCGCAACTTCGGCAAAGTGGTGGCCGAGCCGGTGCGCGAGTTCTGCGCCAGCACCATCGACGTGGGTGTTGGCCTGGCTGGCCTGCTGGTGCCCTTCAAGACCGCTGGTGACTTCTTGGCGCACCGTTATGCCAAGGACCTGTTTGGCGATGCCACCATCAAGGACATCCCGCTGGCCGACGGCAGCGACAACCCGAAGTTCATCTTCTACGCCACCAACCTGCAGACCGGGCGCAGCTTTCGCTTTCGCCAGGACATGATCGCCGACTACATGCTGGGCGTCTCGCGCACCATCAACCCGCCGCTGGCCGTGGCGGTGGCGGCCTCCAGCGCTTTCCCGCCGCTGTTCTCGCCCGTCATCCTCAAGACCGACCCCAACGCCTGGACCGAGGGCGGCGAGTTGCCCAACCTGAGCGCGCTGCGCAAACGCATCGTGCTGGCCGACGGGGGCATCTACGACAACATGGGGCTGGAGTCACTGGTGGACAACGTGGACATCACCCTGGTCAGCGATGCCGGCGCGCCGTTCGAGGTCGACGAGAGCCCCGCCGTGGACAACATCTTCCAGCTTGGCCGGGTGCGCGACATCCTGATCGACCAGACCCGCGCCCTGCGCAAACGCTGGCTGATCAGCGAATTCGAAGCCAAGCGCAAGCGTGGCGCCTTTTGGGGCATCGGCACCAGCCTGTCCTCCTATGGCTCCACCGTAGCGTGCATGACGGTGGACTCGCCGCTGAGCGAGGCGCTGGAACACATGCCCACGCGCCTGCGCAGCGTGGGCGCCGAGCGCCAGGGCCACCTCATCAATTGGGCCTACGCTTTGTGCGATGTGTCGCTGCGCGCACGCGTCGGCCTCAGTGTGCCCATGGCAACGTCCTGGCCGGTTCCGGAGTACCCCCTGTGAGGGGCGGGCCGGGCCGCTCTTGACGCAACAATTGCGCAGGCATGGCCATCAATCGAGAACACCTGTCCGGCTGGAGCCTCGAACTCGCCGACGAAGCCTTTGCGCCAGCGCTGGCGGCGCTGGGCGCGATGGCCGCGTTGGACCGCTCGGCGCTTGGCCAAGCCTATGGCGCTGGCGTCTGGCGGGTGGAGCGTCTGGCGGGTTTGCTCCAGCAGGCGCTGCGGGATCAGGCGGACACTCTGGCCTGGTTCCTGCCGGCCACCTCACCGCGCCACGCCGCGCCGCGGATTCGTGTTGCCGGCGCGCAGCGTGGCAAGACGCTGCTGGTTGCGGCGCCGCGGGCGGTCCAGTTGGCCAGTATCTGGCGCGAATTTCTGTCCGCTCTGCCGCCCGCCACCAGTCAGTGGCCTAGCGGGCCGCGCCTGGCGCTGCGCGCCAGCGTCAGCAGCGCCGGTCTCGTGATGGACTGGGCCAGCGTGCTGTCGCGCCCCGAAGTCGGAGCGGCCAGCGTCTACCTGGATCAAGCCTTCCCCTGCGATGGCCGCACCGACTGGCGCTGGCCGTTCACCCTGCTCACCTTGCCCGCTGACCCGCTGCAGGCAGCGCTGGCACAGCGCCAAGCGGCCCTGCCGCCCAACTGGCCCTACCGCTTCGCCAGCGCCAGCCGCGAAGCGGCGCGCGCCGAAGTACTGGTCATTGGCGCCGGCGCCAGCGACGCGCTGGAGCGCGTGCTGGCCAGCGGCTTGCAACTGCGCTGCTGCCTGGTGATCGTCGCCGGCCTGGGCACCGACTCGGCCCGCGGCGCCGAACCACTGCTGCGCGCCCTGGTGGCACGGGTGCGCGCCGAGGGCATTGCGGTGCTGGAGTCCGGTCGATCCGCCAACGAGTTCGCCGAGCACCTGAGCGAGTTTGCCGATCAGCTCAGCCACAACCTGCCGGTCGATGTGGCGTTGACGCTGGCGTTTCGCCCCGGCGCCTTGCTGCTGCTCAACCGCGACCTGCTGACTGTGAGCCACCTGGACACTACCGTCACTCGCGTCACCAAAGGCCTGCGCCGTCTACCACAGGCCACCAAGGTGCTGTTGACGCCCCAGTCGCTCAGCCGACTGGGCGTGCCGATGGCCAAACTGGTGAGCTACGCACCGCGCGACATCGCCGATGCCATCGACGCCACCCGGGCCCGCTACCGCTTTGACCACGAGTCCAGCGAGGCGAGCGCCATTGCCGAGCTCAGCCGCAGTGTCGAGTCACACACCGAGGCCAGCGCGCGCCGCAAGGCGACGCCGCGCTACCTGCAGCAACTCAGTTTTCGCAAGCAGGCCGATCAATTTGTGGAGGAGCGCGCCGGCTACTGCGTGGGCCAGAGCGTGATGGTGCAGGTGCTGATCGGGCCAAAGCGCCCGGAGCGCACGGCCGCTTCCATGGTGTTCCCGGAGGATAAGCTGTTCCGCCAAGGGCAGGCCCGGCACCGGTTGCAGGTGGTGCTGCATGAGCCGCGTCAGTTCGACCAGCCCCTGCTGCGCGAGATCCTGCTGCCGCGCGTGGGCGACAGCAGCGTGGCCGAATTCGTCTTCACGCCCTCGGTGGTGGGGCCGTTCGAGGCGCGCCTCTCGGTGCTGCACCGCGGGCGCGTGTTGCAGACGGTGTTGCTGCACACCCGGGTCGCCATGTCGGCCGCGGCGCTGCAGGAGGCCGGCTCGTGCATCACGCTGGATGACGAGACCCAGGTGCGGCGCGACTGGTCCGACCTGGGCAAACGCCGACACTTCGACCTGGCCATGGTGCTCAACCACACGCAGACTGGCGAGGCGATGCTCACCGGCATCGCCGGACAGCGCGCCTGGGCCAAACACCTGGGCTCGGACATTCAGGATATCGTCAGCAGCCTCAACACCGCGATCTCCGCCGTGGCGCACAGCGTGGCCGACTACGGCGACGGGCTCGACCAGGGCGACAACCCGGCCCTGCTGGTCAGCCTGGCGCGCGATGGCGCCGACCTGTACTCGCTGCTCTACCTGGACCAGCTCAAGCGCCTCTCAAGCGGCGGCTTCGACGCCGGTGACGAATCCGTCACCTACCTGCAGGTGATCAGCGCGCGCCAGGACGCCGTCATCCCGCTGGAGTTCATGTACGACTTCAATCCGCCCAGGCCGGGCGCCACGGTCTGTCCGCAACACCGCGAGGCGCTGGCCGCCGGTCGCTGCCCGCAGACCTGCGCACGCAGCAGCCAACCCACCGAGCACGTCTGCCCGATGGGTTTTTGGGGCCTGAAGAAGGTCATCGAACGCCATATGTTCGACCCGCTGGCCATGCCCGTCGAGGGCGCCGAAGTGGTGCTGCAGGTCGAGGCGATCGACGGGCGCGATCACCTGGACCTGCGCGCCGGCTCACTGGTCGGGCACAGCCAGGAGGTGCAGCCCGCAGAGGTAAGCGGCCTGATCCACACACTGGGCACCACCCTGGGCAGCCAGGTCACGCTGGTCAAGGACTGGGCCGACTGGATGAACACCGTCAAGACCAAGCACCCGGCCCTGCTGGTGGCCTTTCCGCACAACGAGGGCAAGGCGCGCAATGTACTGCTGGAGATTGGCGGCAACAAGCTCTACACGCTGGGCCTATCGCCCGACTATGTGCACACCGGCGAGAGCCCACCCCCACTGGTGTTGCTGCTGGGCTGCGACGTGGCCGGCACGGCGCAGGAGTTCTCCAACCACATCCGCTACTTTCGCCAGGCGGGGGCGGCGGTGGTGGTGTCCACCATTGCCACCGTGTTTGGCGCCCACGCGGTGCGTGTCGGCGAGGCCATCGTGGCTGGCCTGGCGCAGGCCGGCGAGCCCGGCAAGCTGCGCATTGGCGAGATCATTCGCGACGCCAAGCGCGCGGCACTACTTGACAGCGTGCCCATGGCCCTGTGCGTGGTGGCCTTCGGCGA
>JAUXWC010000235.1 GCA_030685025.1 Rhodoferax sp. | reverse complement strand
CTGCATGGCCTGGCGCTTGGGCACCGACTGTGCCTCGACAAACAGCAGCCAGGCCATCATGCGCTGGATGTACTCGTGGTAGAGCGCCGTCGGTGCGTCCATCAGCATCGAACCCTGAATCCACTCGGTGCCCAGATGCAGGTGACGGAGCGGGCCTTCGTCGGAGAAGTTGACTTCGGGGAGGTTGGGCTTGTGTTTTTTCAAGATGGGGCAATTATGACCAAGCAGCTTGTGGCCCCATCTCTTGCCCGTCGGTCACCGTGCGACCCGTAGCGCACGCCGTGGCACGCGTCGGACCCAGCCCGGCAAAACACTAGTCAAGTGGCCAGAACCAGATTTCGCCGGAATCCATGTGACAGTTGGAACTGCAAACCGCTGCCGCCTGGTCCACCTTGATCAAATCGATGTGCCCGCCAGAATAACCGGTCATCTTCCAGAAAAACACCACGCCCTGCTTGCCTTCGAGCTTCTTCAACGCCTCGGATGGCTTGAGTATTTGCGGCTTTCCCAACAGGTGTTTTTGGGCGAGCTGATCGGCCAACAGCTTCGCCCCTGGCTCGATAGACCGGCCCTTGAGAGCACCTGCCTTGACCTTTATACGGCCAGACATCGGCACACCCGACTTCATCAGTGCCATGCTCATTCGCGTCGCACAGGTGTTCCTGTAGTTGGGGTCTTGCTTCTCGAGTTGCTCAATGTCGTAACCGATTTCCTTGTAAACGTCCTTACCGTTCACATGGCGCCCCACTTGATTCTGGTCTGAGGAGTAGTGATTGTTGTACAAGGTCGCGAACAATGGTTTGGTCATTTCTTCCTCCCACATGGCAAGCCCTTGGCCAGGATCTGGTTGATGGTTCTCGCCGCTCGGCCCTTCATTTGTTCTCGCGTGAGCTTCTTGAGTCCTTCGTATATCTCTTCGTTAATCGTGTCCGTTTTGAAATTGCGGTAGTCACACCACGAGACACCTTCTGTGGCGTCAAGGACGCCAATCAAGAATAGCTCCGCCCGTCGCCTTTCTTCAACAACCGTGCTGGTGTAGGCGTCCCAGAATTCGGCCGTCGAAATGTTCACGTTCTCGATCATCACGCTCTGCATTGGGCTATGCGGGCTCGGATTGGCGAGCCTGCTCGGGCGCTCGTCCGCCGTGACGGCGCTTGACGCCACGGCAGCGAGGCCCAGCGCAAGCGCCCGGCCAAGCGCCAAGACGCGATGTCGTGGGGTGTGTTTTTTGTCAAGCATGGCGCCCTTCTTCCCTTGTTTGGGTTTGTTAAGAAGTCGGCAGCATAGCAAGGCTTTTCGCCCGAAACCGCCAAGACAAGAGCACATTACACGTCGTTACATCTCACCCCAAGACCAAGCGCCACCGGCACGCCTTGCTTCGCAACGCTACTTTGCACATTTGTGTTTTGCCAGAGGTCCGTCATTCCATTGGCGCAGAGTTGATCCACGCCGCAGTTGGCATGGGTTGTGTTCGGCATCGGCCAGCACCACCTGCATGCGGCTGTTGTCGGCCGGCAGCTTGAACCAGCCCCGACACGCCACCAGCACCTGGGGATTGAGCTCCACGGCGGTGGTCTTCATGCGCAGTTCTTTGTGGCAGAACTTGGTGAGCGAAGCCGCGCCCAGCCCGAGCTGCATGGCCTGGCGCTTGGGCACCGACTGTGCCTCGACAAACAGCAGCCAGGCCATCATGCGCTGGATGTACTCGTGGTAGAGCGCCGTCGGTGCGTCC
>JAUXWC010000219.1 GCA_030685025.1 Rhodoferax sp. | reverse complement strand
GTGTGATGTCTCGGGACATCGAGGTCAGATGTCTTGAGACATCGTGGACGCTCTCACCTGTTGGTGGGGGCGTTTTTCATTGTTGTTGGTAGTTTTTTGTGGCGTCCAGGGTGAGTTCTTTGATCAGTTCTCCGTCTGTGGTGATGATGCGGATCTGGGTTTCGTGGATGAGCATGCGTATTGGTGTGCGGGCCCAGCGTCGACCGATGCCGATGTGGTGGATGGTTCCTGCGTGGCGCAGGGTCACTTTGCCTTCGTCGTTGACGATGTCGTTGCGGAGCCGGAAGTAGTCCGGGATCACGGCGGACCCAGGTCTGGCTTTGGGTCGGGCGTTGTAGGCAACTGCTGGAGTGCGGTGGCCTAAGGCTCGATGTGGCCGGGTGGTGTTGTAGATGTCACGGAAGGTATCGAGTTGGGTCTGCAGCGCGGTCAGGGAAGTCACGCGGGGTTGCTTGGCAAGCCAGAGTTTCAGGGTTTGGTGGAATCGTTCGACTTTTCCGCAGGTTTGCGGGTGGTATGGCCGGGAGTTCTTTTGCACGATGCGCAGTGAGGCAAGCTCGGTTTGGAAGGCGCTGCGGCCGTTGCGGTAGCGGGCAGTGAAGACCGCGCCGTTGTCCGACAGCACGCTGGCTGGCAGCCCAAAGTCGTTGCAGGCCGAGCGAAACGCGGCCACGACCAGCACGCTGGTAGTGACGTAGGCCGCTGTGCAGCTGATCAGCATGCGTGAGTGGTCATCGAGAAAGTTCAAGATCTCCACGTGCTTGCCGTTCTTGAGCTTGATGTGGGTGAAATCGGTTTGCCAGGTTTCGTTGGGTTGGACTGCCTCGAAACGAACGTAGGAGGATTTGGGTCGCTTCCTGGGCTGAGCGTTAACAAACCCGCGTCGCGTCAACACGCGCCAGATGGTGGAGACCGCCGGGGCCGCGCCCAATTCGTTGCGCAGGTGAACTGCGATCGTTTCCGCGCCGGCATCCAAACCCTCATCGACCAACCGCTTACGCCAGCGCACGATCGCATCCTCAACATCATCGCTGGTGCGCGATGGAGAACTGCGCGGGCGCCGCGACCTGGGTGTGAACGCAGCCTCCCCCTCAGCTTCAAACCGTTTCAACAACTCATAGACCCATGACCGGGCAACCCCATAATCCCGAGCCACCGACGCCTTCGAACGACCCTCAACCACAACAGCGGCTACCACCACACGTGCCAACGACATAACAGGACCCCCACCAAGAACGTCCTCTATGTCTGGAGACACCCGTCCTGAATGTCAAGAACTCAGACACCTC
>JAUXWC010000210.1 GCA_030685025.1 Rhodoferax sp. | reverse complement strand
CAACGAAGCGCGCCTTGAAGAAAACGCCGCTGGTGCAGGCACTGCACGACCGGGTGGCACAGCACGCCCGCGTGGCGGCTTACCTGCGCAGCGAACGCCGCATCCCGTTCAACGAGGACGGGATCTTCCGGCACTACCCAGAGCTTGATGGGTGAGGGTTTGCAGATCGAAGTCGCTCAAGAAGCCGTGAACGGTGGCGGTGCTGAATTGGCCAATCCGAGACGAGAATTGGGGCAGAATCGGGCCAGAAGTGATCGTCAAACTCAGGACCCCTGATCCATGAAGACCACCGATTTTCGCGCCAAGAACTACCGGCGCAATCAGATCGCGCTCAGTCTGTTCACACCGGGGCTGGGGTCCCTCGGCTGACATGCACACCCTGACGGCCAGTGGCTTGTACCTGCGCCCGTTTGAGGAGCGCGACATCGCCGCGTTTGCGGCGGCTGCGCGCGAGTCCACCGCGTCGGTCGGCAAGTGGATGCCCTGGTGCCATGCCCAATACAGCGAGCAAGAGGCGCGCGACTGGTTTGAAGTCTGCCAGCAGCACCTGCTGGACGAAACGGCTTTCGAATTCGGCGTCTTCGACGCGGCGGGCGGCGAACTGCTGGGCGGTGCCGGCCTGAACATGATCAACCGGCAACACAATCTGTGCAACCTGGGTTACTGGGTCCGGCAATCCAGGCAGCGCCAGGGGGTTGCCCGACGTGTCGTGGCGGTGTTGTCGGCTTTTGGATTCGAGACGCTCGCGTTCACCCGCATCGAGATTGTTGTGGCGCAAGGCAACCAGGCCAGCGAGCGGGTGGCCCGCGCTTCGGGCGCCCAGTTCGAGTGCGTGGCACGCAACCGGCTGATGATCCGCGGTGAACCGGTGGCGGCTTCGGTCTTTTCGCTGGTACCTGCGGGTCAAGCGGGTGTCCACCCTGCATGATCGACACGATGCTGGTCTACCGCGAGCAGCCAACGCTGGCCGGTGCCAGTTCCACGCAGACCAAGCTGAACCCGCTTCGCGCGGCTGCGGTCTGTCCCGCAAGAACACCCTTGATCAGTTGAGGACAGAGCAATGGGGTGCGCCGGCCCGGGTCGCACGCGGGACAAACAGCGGCCGGGCTTTGCTCTAAATTCCGCGGATGGGAACCCTCTACCTTGTGCGCCACGGCCAGGCCTCGTTTGGCGCCGCAGACTACGACCAACTCAGTGAACTGGGGGCCAAGCAGTCCGCGCGCCTGGGCCAGTACCTGGCGGCTAAGGGCCTGAGCTTCAGCGCCGCCTTGTGCGGCACACTGCGCCGCCAGGTCGACACCTTTGACGGCATTGCGCAGGGTGGCGGCTACACGCTGGCGGCCCAGCCGTGGCCCGCTCTCAACGAGTTCGATGGCGAGGCCATCATCGCCACCGTGCACCCGCACCCCCTGGAGAAGAGCACCGAAGCACAGCGCTACCGCGAACACTTTCGCCTGCTGCGCGACGGCCTGCGCCAATGGATGAATGGGGTGGTCAGCCCCCAGGGCATGCCAAGCTACCAGGCGTTCCGCCAGGGTGTGGTGGAGGTGCTGGACCACATCCGCAAGCACCATGAAGGCAACGTGCTGCTGGTCTCCAGCGGCGGGCCGATCTCGACTGCGGTGGGCCACGTGCTGGCCACTTCGCCCGAGACGACGATCGAGCTCAACCTGCGCATTCGCAACAGCTCGGTGACTGAATTCGACTTCAATCCCAAACGCCACAACTTGGTGAGCTACAACGGCCTGCCGCACCTCGATCAGCCGGAGCTGGCCGACTGGATCACCTATTCCTGATGCGGCGCGCGCGGGGCGCGACTAGCGGTAAGTGGTCAGGTGGATGCTGGTCTCCGTGCTGCGGATGCCGGAGATCAGCCGCACCCGCTCCAGCACGGCGGACAGATCGTTCATTGAGCGCACCTCCAGCTCCGCCAGCAAGTCCCAGCGGCCATTGGTGTCGTGCAGCGCCGACACACCTGGCTCACCCAGCAGGCTGGCAATCACCCGGCGGGTCTGGTTGCCCTCGACCAGCACCCCCATCCAGGCGCGGATACGCTCGGGCTCGGCCTCGGGTTTGAGCCGCACGGTGTAGCCAACGATGACCTGATCGTCCTCCAGCTTGCGAATGCGATTGGTCACGGTGCCACGGGACACCTTGAGGCGGTGCGCCAGATCGGCAACGTTCTGGCGCGCGTTCTGGCGCAACAGGGCAATGAGTTGGTGGTCGAGATCGTCCATATTCCCTAAATTACAGAGATGACTGTCAAAACGTCTGAGTACTTCGCAATTAGACACCTTTTTGACGATTCACATTATCGGCGCAAGGCGGGACACTTCTCCCATCGGATTGCGACACCGCCTTTTTGAGAGACATGCCATGAAAACCACCGCCACCTTGCCTCGCACCAGCGTTTCCACGCTGTACCTCAGCGCGCCCGAGGCCGCCGAGTTGATCCGGCGCAAGGGACTGCCCCAATGCATCGCCGGCATTGCCGACAACATCCGCCAGGACTTCCTGCGCTGGCCCGACTTCGACAAATCGGCCCGCGTGGCCAACCACTCACTCGACGGCGTGATCGAGCTGATGCCGATTTCCGACGACATCAGCTACAGCTTCAAATACGTCAACGGCCACCCCAGGAACCATCGTTTCGGCTTGCCCACGGTGATGGCTTTTGGTGTTCTGGCGGACGTGGCCACTGGCTGCCCGCAACTTCTGAGTGAATTGACCTTGACCACCGCCCTGCGCACCGCAGCCATGTCGGCGGTGGCCGCCCGCGCCGTGGCCCGGCCCGACAGCCGCGTGATGGCACTGATCGGCAACGGGGCGCAGAGCGAATTCCAGGCACTGGGCTTCCAGCACCTGCTTGGCATCGAGGAAGTGCGGCTGTTCGACGTGGACCCGGCGGCCACGCGCAAGCTGGCCGGTAACCTGGCTGGCTCGGGCTTGCGGGTAGTGGTTTGCAGCAGCACGGCCGAGGCGGTCGAGGGCGCGGACATCGTGACCACCGTCACGGCCGACAAGACCAACGCCACCATCCTCACCCCCGAGATGATTGAGCCCGGCATGCACATCAACGGCGTGGGCGGCGACTGCCCCGGCAAGACCGAATTGCACGCCGACGTGCTGCGCGGCAGCGCGGTGTTTGTCGAGTACGCACCGCAAACCCGAGTTGAAGGCGACATCCAGCAAATGCCGTCCGACTTCGCGGTCACTGAGCTGTGGGAGGTGTTGGCCGGCCACAAGGCGGGTCGGGCCGACGCGCGTCAAGTTACCGTGTTCGACTCGGTCGGGTTTGCGCTGGAAGACTTCTCGGCCCTGCGCTTCATGCGCGATGCCGCCCTGGAACTCGGCCTGGGCGAGCATATTGCGCTGATTCCCGCACTGGACGACCCGAAGAACCTGTTCGGCGCGCTGCGCCAACCGGTGATCCAGCCATCGCGTCCAGACCTTCGGCTGGCGGCCTGATGCGGCGACGGCCTGTCAGCGATGGGCGGCTTTCAAACGGACCGCCACTTCGCGTAAACAGGCTTGGGTGGTGTCCCAGCCCATGCACGCATCGGTGATGGACACGCCGTAGCGCAGGTCTTTGGGGTGGCCCAGTTTCTGGTTGCCCTCGAACAGGTTGGATTCGAGCATCACCCCCTTGATGGCGCGGTTGCCGTCGGCCACTTGGTGCACCACGTCGCGCAGAACCAGCGCCTGCAAGGCATGGTTCTTGCGCGAGTTGCCGTGGCTGCAATCGACCACGATGTTGACTGGCAGCTTGGCTTTCTCCAGCGCGCCCACTGCCTCGCTAATGGCCACCGAATCGTAGTTGGGCACCGCGCCGCCGCGCAGAATAAGGTGGCCAAACGGGTTGCCGCGGGTCTGCGTGATCGCCACCTGGCCAGCGCCGTTGATACCCAGGAAGGCGTGCGGCTGGCTGGCCGACAGCATGGCGTTGAGGGCCACTTCCAGATCACCGTCCGTACCATTCTTGAAGCCAACCGGCGACGACAGGCCGCTGGCCAGTTCGCGGTGGGTCTGGCTCTCTGTCGTGCGGGCACCAATGGCGCTCCAGGCGATCAGGTCGCCCAGGTACTGTGGGCTGATCGGGTCCAGCGCCTCAGTGCCGCAGGGCAGGCCCAGCTCGTTGATGTCCACCAGCAGCCGGCGCGCCAGGCGCAGGCCTTCCTCGATATGAAAGGAATCGTCCATGCGCGGGTCGTTGACCAAGCCCTTCCATCCCACCGTGGTGCGTGGTTTCTCAAAGTACACGCGCATGATGATCAACAACTGACCGGCCAGCTCGTCGGCCAGGGCCTTGAGCTTGTGGGCGTACGCCATCGCGGCCACGGGGTCGTGGATCGAACAAGGACCCACCACCACGAACAGGCGTGAATCCTGGCCCGACAGAATCTGGCCCAGCGCTCGGCGTGCTTGGCTGACGGTTTGCATGCCCTGTGCACCGGGGGCGATGTCGTCGTGCAATTGCGCCGGCGGCGGCAGCGTGGATTGCGAGACGATGTTCAGGTTTTCAAGGGCGGTGGGGAAGGTCATGGTGGCACCTATAAAGGGCAATAGAGGACGAATCGGCGCTTAACGCCCTGGAGATGCGTCAAGATAGCTATCTATTTTATAGCAACTGCCGCAACACGTAGGGCAGGATACCCCCGGCACGGTAGTAGTCCACCTCGATCGGCGTGTCGATGCGCAGCAGCAGGCTGTGCGTGCTGCGGCTGCCGTCGGCCCGCGTCACCACCAGTTGCGCGTCGCTTTGCGGCGTGAGTTGCGCATCGGGCAGGATATCGATCAGCTCATTGCCAGTCAGGCCCAGGCTCTGCCAGCTCTCGCCCGCCTTGAACTGCAGTGGCAACACCCCCATGCCAACCAGGTTGCTGCGGTGAATGCGCTCAAAACTACGTGCCACCACCGCCTTGATGCCCAGCAACTGCGTGCCCTTGGCGGCCCAGTCGCGGCTGGAGCCGGTGCCGTATTCCTCGCCCGCAAACACCACGGTGGGCACACCATCGGCCTGGTACTGCATGGCAGCGTCAAAGATCGCCATCTTGTGGCCGAGGTCCGGGCCGTCGTGCTGGTAGAGCGTCAGACCGCCCTCCTCGCGCGATCCGCTGGCATCGGTCGGGAGCATCAGGTTCTTGATGCGCACTTTGGCAAAGGTGCCACGCATCATCACCTCGTGGTGGCCCCGGCGTGCGCCGTAGCTGTTGAAGTCGGCCTGTTGCACGCCGTGCGCCAGCAACCACTGGCCAGCCGGCGAACTCACCTTGATGGAGCCCGCAGGGGAGATGTGGTCAGTGGTGATGGAGTCGCCAAACAGGGCCATGATGCGCGCGCCCGTGACTTCGGTGGCCGGCGTGTTTTGCGTGCCAGATTGGCCTGCAGAGCCCGTGGTACTTGCCATGCTAGCTATCCTATCCATAGCGAAGTCGGCAAAGAAGGGCGGCTCGGCAATGTAGGTGCTGGTCGGCCAGGAATAGGCCGAGCCCGCCACGCCTTTGATCTTCTGCCACAACTTGCCGGGCTCGGACGCGATGCGCGCATAGTTCTCGCGGTAAGCCTTGCCACGCATGGCAAAGTGCATCAGGGCCTGCACCTCCTCGCTGCTGGGCCAGATGTCGCCCAGATACACGTCCCGGCCACCTTTGCCCTGCCCCACCGGCTCGGTCATCAGGTCACGCAACACGGTGCCGGCAATCGCGTAGGCCACCACCAAGGGCGGGCTGGCCAGGAAGTTGGCTTTCAGGTTGGGGTGGATGCGCGCCTCGAAATTGCGGTTACCCGACAGCACGGCCGCGCACACCAGGTCGTTTTGGGTGATGACTTCATTGAGCTCGGGCGTGAGGTCACCCGCATTGCCGATGCAGGTGGTGCAGCCGTAACCCGCCAGCGCAAAACCAAGCTGCTCCAGGTAGGGCAACAAGCCCGCCGCGGCGAGGTACTCGGTGACGATGCGCGAGCCCGGCGCCAGCGAGGTCTTGACGTGCGGCTTGACCTTGAGCCCGGCCAACACCGCCTTCTTGGCCAACAGGCCTGCCGCCAGCAACACACTGGGGTTGGAGGTGTTGGTGCAACTGGTGATGGCGGCAATCAACACGTCGCCGTTGCCCACGGTGATATCGGGCGTGCGACGGGCTGGCACGGCCACCACCGCCGTGGCCGCCGCAACCGGCGTGTGGTCCGCCGCCAGAGTGGGCTTGTTGGCCTCCATCTCCACCACCTGGCGCGGTGCGCCCAACGGTGTGGCGGGCGCCAACGCCTCCTTGGCGGGCAATTGCAGCCCTGACGAGCGCGCCAGATGACGGGTAAGCAGCACGGCAGAGGGTTGGTTAAAGCCGTTCTCGGCATTGGGCTTGGAAAACAGCGCCGCAAATTGACGGGCCACCTGGCCGAGCTCGATCCGGTCTTGAGGACGCTTCGGCCCTGCCAGGCTGGGCGTCACCTCGCCCAAGTCCAGTTTCACCACCTGCGAATAGTCGATGCCGCCCAAGGAATCAGGCGCACCTGCCGCGCCGGGCACGCCAAACAAACCCTGCGCCTTGAAATAGGCCTCAAACGCTTCGATCTCACTCTTGGTGCGACCGGTGCCCTTGAAGTAGGCGATGGTTTTTTCGTCCACCGGAAAGAAGCCCATGGTGGCGCCATACTCGGGCGCCATGTTGGCAATGGTGGCGCGGTCGGGCAAGGCCAGGGTGCGGGTGCCTTCGCCAAAAAACTCGACGAACTTGCCCACCACCTTGTGCCGGCGCAGCAGCTCGGTCACGGTCAGCACCAGATCGGTGGCGGTGACGCCGGCGCGCAGGCTGCCGCTCAACTCCAAGCCCACCACGTCCGGCGTCAGAAAGTAAACCGGCTGGCCCAGCATGGCAGCCTCGGCCTCGATACCGCCCACACCCCAGCCCACCACACCAATGCCGTTGATCATGGTGGTGTGGCTGTCGGTGCCGACCAGCGTGTCGGGGTAGTACACATCGCCCTTGACGCCGCGCTTGCTCTTGTGCACGCCACGCGCCAGGTATTCCAGATTAACCTGGTGCACGATGCCAAAGCCCGGCGGCACCACACCAAAGGTATCGAAGGCCTGCATGCCCCACTTCATGAACTCGTAGCGCTCGCGGTTGCGTTGGAATTCGAGCTTCATGTTCAGGTCCAGCGAATTCCTTTTGCCATAGTGGTCGACCATGATGGAGTGGTCCACCACCAGGTCCACCGGCACCAGCGGCTCGATGCGCGCCGGGTCCAGCCCCAGGCGTACGGCAGTGCTGCGCATCGCCGCCAGGTCGGCCAGCAGCGGCACGCCGGTGAAGTCTTGCAAGACCACGCGCGACACCACAAACGGGATCTCGTCGCTGCGCTCGGCGTTGGGTTGCCACTGCGCGAGTTGCGCCACGTGCGCCGGTGTGATCTTCTTGCCGTCGCAGTTGCGCAGCACCGATTCAAGAACGATACGAATCGATAACGGCAGGCGGCTGATGTTCGGGAACTGCCTGGCCAGCGCGGGCAACGAGTAAAACTGGCCAGTCTTGCCGGAGGCGGTCTTGAAGGACTTGAGGGTCGAGTGAAAGGCGTGTGGCACGGCGATCTCCTTGGAAACGACAGCGATGGCCGCATTCTGGCAGTCCTGTTCGTCCCCGCCGTGCGAAGTGTCAATGCGGCCGTCGGTTCAATCCGGTGGAGCGCGGTGTCACCACCGTTCTGGACAAGGTTTTGCCAGGCATGCGTAAATCGTCCCCCAGCCCATTGACGAGAACAGCCAACATCCAACAATCCGTCGAGGACAGCACTAAAGGTCTGTCCCGCAACGTATCAGGAATCCGCCATGACCGAGACCACCCACCACCGCATCTGCCCCCTGTGCGAGGCCTGTTGCGGGCTGGAAATCAAGGTCCGGGACGGCAGCGTGACCAGCATCCGCGGCCATGCGCAAGACGTGTTCAGCGCGGGTTACATCTGCCCCAAGGGTGTGGCTTTGAAGGACTTGCATGAAGACCCCGACCGCCTGCGCACGCCACTGATCAAACGCAATGGCGTGTTTGAGCCAGCCAGTTGGGACGAGGCCTTTGCCGAAATCGAACGTCGCCTGCCACCGCTGCTGGGGATCCACGGACGCCACGCGGCGGCGATTGTGGTGGGCAACCCGTCGGCGCACAAGATTGGTTTGCTGACCTACTTTGCCAAGCTGGCGCGCGCCTTGGGCACGCGCAATGTGTTCTCGGCCTCGACCCTGGACCAGATGCCCAAGCAGCTTGCCAGCGGACTGATGTTTGGCCACTGGTTGTCGGTGGCCCTGCCCGACATTGCGCGCACCGATCTGCTGCTGGTGATTGGCGCCAACCCGCTGGCCAGCAACGGCAGCATGTGGACGGTGCCCGACTTCAAAGGCAAAGCCAAAGCGATGCAGGCACGCGGCGGCAAGTTGGTGGTGATCGACCCGCGCCGCACCGAAACGGCCGCCGTGGCCGATGCGCACCACTTCATCCGCCCCGGTGCCGACGTGTTCTTGCTGGC
>JAUXWC010000192.1 GCA_030685025.1 Rhodoferax sp. | reverse complement strand
CAAGCGCAGCGCGTCAGGCCGAAGGCGAAACGCCGGGGAGCGGTGGGCAACTGTCGTACCGGTGCGCAGCACCGGCTGTCCACAGGCTCGCCCTGTGGTCAGGACAGTTGTCCACGGCGGGCGAGTGCTTCACAGACATCGCAGAGGCAGGATTCATGAATCAGTGGGCGCTGGTGCTGCAATTCGAGCCGCCGCCTCCCTGAGTCGGTAGCTCTTTCCTTCGAAGTCGAGCATGCTGCAGCGGTGCATGAGGCGGTCCAGGATGGTGCTGCCCATGGTGGCGTCGCCCAGATATTTCCCCCAGTCCTGGACCACGCGGTTTGAAGTCACAACGATGGAGCGGCGCAGTTTGTAGCGCTGGTGCACGATCGCCTGGAGCAACTCAGCGCTGACTTCGGCAATGCGCCGAGCCAGAAAGAGATCGTCCAGGACGAGCAGGTCGGGGTCGGTGTAGGTCAGCAGAATCTTGGCTTGTTCAGCCTGGGTGGCCAGGCCGAACTTTGCAAAGTCGCTGTCGGCCTCGACGTACTTGACGCTGTAGCCCTGCAGTGTTGCCTGGTAGGCCACGGCCTTGGCGATGTGACTTTTACCGGTGCCGGGCTTGCCAATGATCAGGGCGTTGGCACCCTCGGTAATGAATTTGAGGGTGTGCAACTCGAAGCAGGCTTGCCTGGGCACCTTGGGGTTAAAGCGCCAGTCAAAGTCAGCCAGGCTCAGCCGTTCATCGAGTCCGGACTGTTTGAAGCGGCGCTCTGTTAAACGCGAGCGGCGCCGATCCAGTTCGTCCTGCAACATGGAGGCAAAGGTGTCGAGGAACGGCTCCTGGGAGCTTTGGGCCTGCATGACGCGGGTGTTCAAGGTGGCGGCAATGCCAGACAGGCGCAGTTCGCTCAGGGCGCGTTCAATCTCAGTGAGGGTCATGGGAATATCTCCGTCAAAAATGAAAATGGATGGGGGGTTATGACTGGGCGCTGCAGCGGGAAAAAAGGTCTGCGTACTCGTCAGGGCTGCGAATGAGGTGGTGCTCTTGGGTCAGGGGCAGTTCGGGCTGGGCGGGGGAGGTTTCTGGCGAAGAATCGATGGCCGCCAGGGCGTCGGCCACGAGCCGCTCGGTGAGCGCCTTGACGTGCTTGTAGCTGTAAAGGCCATCGTTCAGGGCGCGCTCGCAGGCGGAGTTGACCAGGCGGTGCGGGTAGGTCCGGCCCAGGCCCACGATGCCCCAGAGCTTGCGCTGGCCCACACGCCCCTCAATGCCAAAGAGCATCTCGCACAGCCGGTGCGCCTGAGCTCCGATGTCCTTGGCCTGGTTGAGGATGTACAGGGTCTCACGCGAAGGGTTGAAGACGCG